>JBJOPC010000130.1:0-6574 GCA_046050965.1 Verrucomicrobiota bacterium
CAAGCCGCCGTTGGGATTGATTGCGCGAAAGAATCAGCGCTGGATGCGCGCCGAGCCACCCTTCGCGAAGGCTTTCACTTGTTCGACGGTCGCCATGCTGGTGTCGCCGGGGAACGTGGTGAGCAACGCGCCGTGCGACCAACCGAGGTTGACGGATTCTTGCTCGCTCGCGCCGCTCAATAGGCCGTAGAAAAAGCCCGCCGCGTAGCCGTCGCCACCGCCAACGCGGTCCACGACATCGAGTTCGCACATGGGCGATTGGTAAGTCTTGCCGTTGACCCACGCCACCGCGCCCCAAGTGTGGCGGTTGGTGGAATGAACTTCGCGCAGCGTGGTCGCGACGGCTTTGACGTTCGGGAATTTCTTCGTGGCTTTTTCGATGACGGCGTAGAACGCGCTCGGATCGAGTTTGCCTTTGCTCTCCACGTCTTGACCTTCGATGCCGAGACCTTTCTGCAAATCTTCTTCGTTGCCGACGAGCACATCCACGTGTTCGACAATGCGCGCGAGCACACTGACGGCCTTGTCCTGTCCGCCCCAGATGTCCCAAAGTTTCTGGCGGTAATTCAAATCGAACGAGGTAATCGCGCCGGAAGCTTTGGCGGCTTTCATGGCTTCGATGATGACTTCGCCGGTGGTTTCAGATAGCGCGGCGAAAATGCCACCGCTGTGGAACCAGCGGACGCCGGAGCCGAAAATTTCTTTCCAATTAAAATCGCCAGACTTGAGCTGGCCGGCGGCTTCGTTGCTGCGGTTGTAAAACACCACCGGCGCGCGGACGCCTTGGCCGCGATCGGAGTAAACGGTGGCCATGTTCGGGCCGCGCACACCGTCGTGCTTGAATTTCTTGTAGAACGGTTTCACGCCCATCGCGCGGACGCGTTCGGCGATGAGGTCGCCGATGGGATAATCCACCATTGCGCTCGCGATGCCGGTGTTGAGCCGGAAGCAATCGGAGAGATTCGCCGACACATTGAACTCGCCGCCGCTGACGTGGATGTCGCAGTGCGTCGCCTTGCGAAAGGGAATGATGCCGGGGTCGAGACGATTGACGAGCGCGCCGAGCGAAAGGAAGTCGAGGGCGCCGTCTTTTTTGATGTTCAAACTATTGCTCATGGTTGTGTTTTTCTGATTGGGGTCGGTGGAATTTGCGTGGAAAAATTTTCCGGCAAAGTGCGCGATAAAGAAGCGCAACCGGCGCTGTCTTTCAAGTTATTTCACGGGTGGAGTCGGTCACATCCCCATGATTTGGTAGCCGCCGTCCACGTAGATGACTTGGCCGGTGATGGCTGCCGCGCCGTCGCTCGCGAGGAACGTGCCGGTCGCGCCGAGTTCCTCGGGGACGCAGGTGCGCTTGAGCGGCGCGTGGGCTTCGTAGTGCTTGATCATTTCCATGAAGCCGGAGATGCCGCGCGCGGCGAGGGTGTTCACCGGGCCGGCGCTGATGCAGTTGACGCGGATTTTCTTCGGACCCAAATCGTAGGCGAGGTAGCGCGTGCTGGCTTCGAGTGACGCCTTGGCCACGCCCATGACGTTGTAGTGCGGCACGACTTTTTCCGCACCGTAATAACTCATCGCCACGATGCTGCCGCCGTCGGTCATGAGCGGCGCGGCACCGCGCGCGAGGGCGACGAGCGAATACGCGCTGATGTCGTGCGCCACGCGATAGGCTTCGCGCGAGGTGTTCACGAACTCACCTTCGAGCGCGTCTTTGGGGGCGAAGGCGACGGAGTGCAGGAGTAAATTCAGTTTGCCGAACTTCGCGCCGACTTCGCTGAACACGCGGGCGATGTCCTCGTCTTTGCTCACGTCGCAGGGCATGAGCAGCGTGTCCGCGCCGAACGTGCTGGTGAGGTCGGCGACGTTGTCTTTGAGCCGTTCGCCTTGGTAAGTGAAGGCGAGTTTAGCGCCCGCCGCGTGCCAGGCTTGCGCGATGGCCCAAGCGATGGAGCGTTTGTTGGCGACGCCGAAGACGATTCCGGTTTTTCCTGCGAGTGCTGACATAATTTTATTCGTTGAAGTTGGTTTGCGAACGGCGTGGAGGATGGACGCCGCGCGTGGCAGTTTCAAGCTTGGAGCGCGAACAGCGTCGGCTTAATCTGCGCGCACAAAATTAAAAACCATGAGCGCGACCAACCAAATTTTCCTCGGCACGGACAGCGGAGCGACCACTTCCAAGACCGGTGCCGTGCGCGCCGACGGTTCCATCATCTCGACCAAACTGCTGGCTAGCTCCACTAATTCGCAGGCGGGACGCGAGGCCGTGGTGCGCGGTTGGGTGGCGGGCGCGACGGAGTTTTTGAAGGTTCACAACTTCTCGTGGGCGCAAGTCGCGGGCGTAGGGCTGGCGATTCCGGGGCCGTATCAAAGTTACGGTGTGTTGGATCGCTCGCCGAATTTGCCCGCGAGTTTTGCAGGCTGGAATTTTGTCGCCGATTATTCTGCGGCACTCGCGCAGGCGGCGGGTCGCGCGATTCCGCTCGTCGCGGGCAATGACGGCAACTATGGCGGCGTGGCCGAAGCCGCGCGCGTGCGGGGCGAGACGAAGGCGTCCGTCCTCATGCTCATGCCCGGCTCCGGTCTCGGCTGCGCGTTCGTGGACGCCAACGGCCTGTGCCTCGACGGCGACACGCTCGCGGGCATGGAGGCGGGGCATATGCCTGCGCCGTTGCACTTGCTCGGCGTCACCGGCCAGCCGTTCACCTGCGGCTGCGGCAAGGACTGGGGCTGCGTGGAAGCCTACACGACCATGTCCGGCCTGCCGCAATTGCTCGCGGCGAAATTGCCGAAATACCCCGACCACGAGCTGGCGAAATCTACTTTGCCCGCGAAGGAAAAAATCTATTCGCTCCGCACCCGCGCGCAAACCGGCGACGCGCTCGCGCTGGACATTTTCGATTTTCAAGCGCGCGTGATGGGCTTGCACATCGCGAACCTCGTGATGGCGCTCGACCCGAAGTTTGTCGTCATCGGCGGCGGGCTGATGGATTTGGAGAGCACCACGTCGGAATTCCGCACGCGATACCTGCGGCTCATCCGCGAAGCCGCCACGCCGTATCTCTGGTCCGCGCAGCGCGACACCATCCAGATCGTCCCCGCCGCGCTCGGCGATTTGTCGCAAGCCATCGGCGCCGCGCTCGTGGCGTTGTATCAGAGCCGGAAGTGAGGCGAAGCGTTTGGAAAAATAATCAGCGCAAGCGCGGCAGATTCAAAAGGAAACACTGTTGATGGTTGTGACCGTTCTCCCTCACCCCAGCCCACTCCCGCTGGGAGAAGGAGAAACAAAAGTCGCTGAACGAACGTTTGGAAGTCGGAATTCGCACCCTGCGCTCACAAAATAGTAAAACGCGCCGAAGCTGTTCCCTCTCCCAGCGGGAGAGGGCTGGGGTGAGGGAGAACGCAACCGTGCATCCGCGACGATTCCAATTTTCATCTGCGGAAATCTGCGTTCATCTGCGGATAAAAACTTCGGCTGAAAAAACCGTTTGGAAACCCGCCGTTCGCCCGGTAACTTCCCTGTGTGAGTTCACCCCATTCATTTGCCGCGCACTGGGCAGGCGAGTTTGACGAAGCGGCGTTGCGGCAATTTGCCACCACTACGCGCGCGCAATTGCTCGCCCCGCGCGTCTCGCTCGGCCTCGTGTTTCTCACCACGAAACTTTTTCCCCACGCGCAGGAGATTTTGGAAATCCTCCAAGTCCACGCACAAGTGCCGCTGCTCGCCGGCTGCTCCAGCAAGTCGCTCATCATCGGCGACTCCGAACTCGAAGACGACGGCGGCCTCGTGCTGCAACTCTTCGCGTTGCCCGGCGCGGAACTCAAGGCCGTGCGTTTCACACAGGAAGATTTGCAATGCGCCGAGGCCGAGGACGATTTCTGGCTCACGCACACCGGCGTCACGCCCGCGGCCACGAACGGCTGGCTCACGTTCGCCGATCCGTTTCACTTGGACACCGAAGGCTGGCTTCGCAGTTGGAGCGCAGCCTACGTGGACAAACCCGTGCTGGGCGGCCTCGCGAGCGGCGAGTTCAGTGAGCAACTCACGCAGATTTATTTGAACGGCGAAGTATTTGAAGACGGCGGCGTGGCCATTTCCGTCGGCGGCGAAGTCGCGCTCGCGGGTGTCATTTCGCAAGGCTGCTCGCCCATCGGCGAGGCGTGGACGCTCACGAAAGTCGAACACAATTTCATCCATCAAATCGGCAATCGCCCCGCTTACAAAGTGCTGGAGGAAACCTTCAACGCGCTGTCCCCGGCAGAGCAAAATAAATCGAAAGGTAATTTGTTCGTCGGCCTCGCGATGAATGAATACGTCGAAGATTTTCATCGCGGCGATTTTCTCATCCGCAATTTGCTCGGCGCGGATCCGCAAACGGGCATCGTCGCCGTCGGCGCGCTGCCGCGCATCGGCCAGACGATTCAATTCCATCGCCGTGATGCCGCCGCTGCCAACGAAGACATGGTTGCGCTGCTCGCCCACGCGAAGCAACAACTCGGCGACCGCGAGATTTACGGCGGCTGCCTGTGCAGTTGCAACGGACGCGGACAAAACTTATTCGGCAAACCGCACCACGACGCGAACCTCGTGCAAAAATCTTTAGGGCCATTGTCCATCGCGGGCTTTTTCTGCAACGGTGAGATTGGCCCTGTGGGTGCGAAGAATTTCATCCATGGCTTCACCGCCTCGCTGGCGTTGTTCGTAAAAAAATCTGCGTGAAATTTTCGTAGCCGCCGACGTGAGTCGGCGCATTTTTTGTCAGAGCCTCCTCGCGTCGGCGGCTACGCGACTTGAACCTAACAGCCAGCCGAACAGCGCAAACGCCGGCCACGCCAGCGACGGAATGTAGAGGCCGAACTCTACGCAGCTTTGCAGACTCCAGCCGAGCAAGCCGAGCCACACGGAAAATTTCAGCCAGTCCTCGCGCGCGAGGTTGCGCCACGTCAGCCACAGACTGCCAACGATGAACGCCAGATACGCCGCCGCGCCGATGAAGCCGGAGTCGCTGGCTTGTTGCAGATAATCGTTGTGGACGAGCCGCGCCATTTCGGACTCCGGATTTTTGATTTTCGCGTAAGGAATCGCGAACGTCCCCGGCCCCGTGCCGTAGAGCGGATTCGCACACGCCGTCTGCCACGCCGCGCGCCAGTAATCGCCGCGCGCACTCACGCTCGTCGCGCCCTTCTCAAAATACTCGGCGAACCGCAGCGCAAAACTCGCCAAGCCCACGACGAGAATGGCGCTGACCAAAATCATCTTCACGCGCCGCGAAAACTGCGCGCGCGTCAACGCCACCAACCCCAGCACCAACGCGAGCAGCCAGCCGCCTTTAGACTTCGACCAATACAGACAACCCAGCGCGCCCGTGCCGAGCAACGCCATGAGCAAGCCACGCGCGCCCGCCGTCAACCGTTCGCGCCATGACCACACGAGCGCGAGCGACACTGGCGTGAGCAGCAGCAGCGCGCCCGCGAGCGCGTTCGGATAAAACAGCGTGCCGTAGATGCGGTCGCTGGAAATTTTTTTGAGCATCTCCGGCGGCACGGACGGGAGCGTCGGGTAAATATAGGCGTAAAAATATTTTCGTGTGTCCGCCAGCCCGCCGAAATGCTGTTGCCAACCCACGGCCATGACGACGACGAGCGCGGCGAGCAAGCAGAGAAAAAACGGCGCGAGGCTTCGGGCGCGAGGCAATAGGTCTAACCCAACAGCGAAACAAAAACTGCACAACATAAAATGTCTAGTTGTGGCTTTGGTGAGTTCAGAATCAACCGTGTGGGTTCCGGCAAAAAGCAACTGCCATAAATACCAACTCAACACTGACCAGAACACGACAGGTCTTGGTTTTGTGATATCGAGTTTGAGAGCAATGACTGCGGCCAAGATAGAAATGATAAAAGTGAAAACCCAGGCTGGACTTGATTTCACCGGCCACGGATTCAACAGCCACTCCAGCGCGTTTGTTGGCCTGTCAACGAGCTTTTCCAGAATGCACGGATTGCCGAACTTGAGCAGCGCGAGACCGAGGAACGCGCCGAACACCAGCGCGAAAACATTCGCCAGCCGGTCATTCGGTTTGGGCGTCGTCGAGTTCATACAAGCCTGCTGACCAAAACATTTTTTAGCCACAGATGGACACAGATTAGCACAGATGGAAAAAAGTCTTGGCGGCCACCGAAGTCAGTTTTTGAATCTGCGTCCATCTGTGTTTATCTGTGGCTGAAATTTTCCCCGCTCACAGTTGCAGCTTGAGCAGGCCGACTTCGAGCGCGAGGGCTTCTTGCACGTTGGTGTGCAGGAGGCGTTGGGTTTGTTCCAACACGCGGAGATTTTCCAACGCCTGCGCGGTGGAAATGCGGCGGGCGACGGCGGCGGTGCTGGCGTGTTGCGGCAGGAGCAGCAGCGCGTCGTCCACGGCGAGCGTGCGCAGCCACACGTCGCGCAGCCACGTCTGGAGCGCGGCCAGATACTCGCCGCGCTGGAGGCGATACTCGGATTCAATCGCGCCGGTGAGTTCTTTTTCCCACTGGTCGCTCAAACTTTTTTCCACGTCGTCGTATTTTTCGCCGGGCGATT
>JBJOPC010000131.1:0-4727 GCA_046050965.1 Verrucomicrobiota bacterium
GCCGTCGCGGTCGGCATGCGCGCCGGTGTATGCACCTTTGACGGAACCGAACAGCTCGCTCTCGATAAGTTCGCGCGGGATGGCGGCGCAGTTGATTTTGATATGCGGGCCACGACGGCGGTTGCTCAACGCATGGATGAGGTCGGCGATGACTTCCTTGCCCGTGCCGCTCTCGCCGGTGACGAGGATGGAAACGTCGCTGACGGCGACGCGTTCGATGGTGCGGACGACGGCTTTCATCGGCGCGCTGTGGAACACGGGGGCGTTGCCGCCGCCGCTGATGAGGGCTTCTTTAAGGGCGCTGGTTTCGGCGCGGAGTTCTTTGCGCTCCAACGCGCGCTCGACGTGCACAAGGAGATTCGCCATGTCGAACGGCTTGCTGATGAAATGAAACGCACCGCGCTTGGTCGCCTCGACGGCGAGATCGAAGCTGGGGTCGCCGGTGACCATGATGACTTCGGTGTCCGGCCAGTTTTTCTTAAGCTGCGGCAGAAGGTCGAGGCCGGTGGAGTCGGGCAACTTCATGTCGAGCAGCGCGAGGTCGGGTTGCGGGCCGGTGGCAAAGAGTTTGGTGAGCGCGGCGGCGTTCTCGACTTCGCTGATTTTGTATTGCTGCTGGGACAACGCCATTTTCAACATCGCGCGAATGGCTTCGTCGTCGTCAATGATCAGGATTTTGGCACTCATGTTTTTTTAGATTTCGCGTTCAACGCACAGGCTTGAACAAAGCTGTAAAATATCTGGTGATGCTCGGAATGTTTTCGCGCCAACCGCTCGGGATGAAATTGCACCGCGAGCAGGAACGGCAATTTGTTTTTCGCCCGCACACTCAACTCCAACGCTTCCACCACGCCGTCGTCACTCTGCGCCGTGACGCGCAACGCCCGCGCGACGCGGTCCACGGACTGATGGTGCGAACTATTCACGCCGAGCCGGGAAACGCGGGTGATGTTGGCGAGCAGCGAACCGGGTGTCAATTGCGCTTCATGCACCACCTCGCTCTTGCGATCGAGGCGGACGTGATTGAGCGCGCCGCGCACTTGCGACGGGATGTCCACGATGAGCGAGCCGCCGAGCGCGACGTTCAACAATTGGTGTCCGCGACAAATGGCCAGCAGCGGTTTGCGCTGACGGAAAACTTCGCGCAGGACGAGCAGCTCTAGAAAATCGCGCGGCGGGTCGAGCGGGCCGACGGTCTTCGCCAGACGCGGCGCGAGTTTGTCCGCGTAAAGTTTGGGCGACAAATCATCGCCGCCGGTGAGCAACACGCCGTCGCTGCGCCGCACGGCTTCGGCGATGAGTGCCTCGTTGTGGATCGTGCCGAGCGTGAGCGGCAACCCGCCCGCCGCGAGGACGGCGCGCGGATAATTTTCGGAGAGCGATTGCGAAACGTCGCCGAATTCGACGCCGCGCTTTTCCGTGCTGGCGGTGACCAGAATCAGCGGTGCTTTATCCATGTGCGCGAAAAGCTAGAGACGTCGCGCGAGCCGGGCAAAGCAAAGTTTAGAATTTCTTGGTCACTTCGAGATACCAGTTGCGCCCGACTGCATCGTGGTAAGCACCATTGTAACCTTCAGTTTCACTGTCGGAAAACGGTGGGTTTTCATCCATGACATTGCGGACACCAAATGTGCAAGAGAAGTCATGGGGGAATTCATATGACACTTGCAAATCGGTGGTAATCCAGTCTTCGATAGTTTTGAGCGGCCGCGGATTGCCGCTGGAATCGAATTTTTGCGTTTGGTAAAACGAGTCATTCCAATTGACGGTGACGCCCATCGTAAGATGACGGTAGTTCCAGAAAATACTGCCATTGCCGCTCCACACGGGCGTGTTATAGGAGCCAGCAAACTCTTGCCCATCGAGTTTGTAACTATATTCCCGACTGAAGGCGGTGGAGAATGTAAATTCGCCCCAACTGGTTGGCAGGACGTATTTGGCGTCTATGTCTATGACCTGCACTTCGGTGCTGCCAAAATTCGCCCAAGTGTTGGTGATGGATTGAATTTCATGCGTGACCGGATTGCGCACGACCGCTCCAGGGAATATGTCGGGGTAGTCAATCAACTGCTGGGGATCAGATTGAGCGATGGCGTTTACGAAACTGATTTTACTCCAACTAGCCTCGAGCTTCAGGCCGGGGACGAAGCTTGGTTCATAGACCACGCCGAGATTCCAGTTTTCAGAAGTCTCGGCTTTCAGAGTTGGATTGCCACCGGTAATCACCCGATATTCTACATAGTTATTTTGGTTGTAGCTGGGCGCGTTAGTGGCCGAATCAAGCAATTGCTGATAAGAGGTGGACGTGCCGAGGTAAAGTTCGCGCAAAGACGGCGCACGAAAGCCAGTGCCGTATGAGCCGCGGATGACAAAATCTTTGTGCGGCGAATATTTGAAAGCGTATTTCGGATTCACCGTATTGCCAAAGTCAGTGTATGAGTCGAACCGCGCTGCGACATCGAACTCAAGAGCACGCAGCCCAAATTTTTCGTTATCTTCGCCAAATACAGGAATGATTAGCTCCCCGAAACCCGCCGCTACGTCACGATGTCCTGCGCCCGAAGAAATACCTTGCGAGACGACTCGCTCTGCCGTGCTGAGTGGATCAGAAGAATCGGAAAAACTTTCGTGGCGGTAATCTGTGCCCACCGCCATCCGGAGTTTCCCGCCGGGCAGTTGGAATAGTGGGCCGTTCGCACTGGCCTCACCCATGGCGAGGCCGGATTCACCAGTGCGTCGTGGGTTCGTCTTTAAGCTTTGTATCAACGCAGGATTGTTGGCGAGTCCCGGCGCGTAGTTGGTGGCGGGCGCAAAAATGTTCAACGCAGTTGCCGGGTTCGTGCTGTTGAGCGCGGCCTGCACGGCATCAGCGTTGAGGTAATTATAGCCTTTGGATTTCGTGGTGAGCGGATTGAAAATGAAACTAGCCTTGGCCTCCCACTCATTTGCGAGATGGAAATTAATCGAGGGCACTAGCCGAAACGCTTCAGTCGTGACCTCGTCAATCCGTGGACCAGCTTCAAGCAGGCGATAGCGGAAACTCAAATCGTTGCTGAAGATGTTATAGGGGTTGTTGGCCGAGACAATGAAGCTTTGGCCTAGGGGATAGCCGTAAAGATTCGGCGGCTGATCACCAGTAATCGGCGTCGGTGCGGCAACCTCGCGCGTCCAAGAGTTCCGATAATCTGTTTCCAAATCCACGTCAAAGGTATCGCTGAACTTGTGCTCCGCGACTATCATAACACCGTAACGTCGAGCCTCAGGCATGATGTTCAAATCCCGGTTGTAGTCATAGGCATTGTTAGTTGCGCCGCCGCCAACCGCCCCAGTCGAAGTAATGTTGGCTGGCAAATCGAATGTTGACAGGTCCGGATAAACTCCAACCGTCTCACCATTGACACCGTAAAAATATCCAGGGTTTGGCCCCAGCTCGCTTAAAAATGACGAGCCACCTCGATCCGTGTGATCAGCACTAGCCGTAATCGCGCGCTCGGACATACTCAACGCATCGCGGTGGTAGTAGTCAACGCTCACCAACACACTAGTGTCTTTTTTCTTGTTCTGAAATCCGCTCGTGATGCTGTAGCTCTGCTCCAACATATCGCTCTTAAACGTATTGCCAATCCGCGACGTTAGTTCTGTTCCAGTGTAGTCTTTTTTGAGGATGATGTTCACGACCCCAGCGATAGCATCTGAACCATAAGTGGCCGACGCACCTTCTGGCAAAACTTCAATCCGGTCAATCGCCGCCGCCGGCAAGCTGTTCAAATCAGTGAATGCATCCGAGATTCCCTGTCCATATCCATATGGCGCCACACGGTGTCCGTTCAACAACACCAACGTATATTTCGCTCCTAGGCCGCGTAGTGAAACCTCCGATGAACCCGGGGCGAAACCATTTTGAAACTTATCGTCCAGCGACCCTCGATTTTGCGGCAGACGTTTAATGACTTCGGATAAAGTCGCTGCCCCTTGTTTGGCAATGTCATCCGCCGTGATGGTGATGACCGGCGCGATAGGGGTGGCTTCTGCGGTCTGAATCATCGACCCCGTCACCACCACTGTCTTGAGTTTCTTTGGCACGGCATTCGTCCCGACGGTCAAGATGGCGGCGGGCGCGGCGTCTTGTGCGCGCAGGGGCAGCGCGAGCGCAAGCAAAGCGACGAGGGTTAAAAACTTGGATTCACGTTTGGCTACGAGAGTGCAGACGGGGTTTGCGTTCATGCAATTTTTTCGGGCTGCTGATTTCCTTGTTTGACTTGGACTCTTGTAGTCGCTTTTCTTCTCCGCAGGCAACAACTTTTTCCGAATTGTTTTTCAAGGCGAACTATTTCGGAACCCAAAACCAACTCAATGTCATCGTCCGAATCTGTTCAAACCTCGCGCGCGCCCCAGCCGCTCGCGTCTGATTTGGCGCGGCTGTGCCTGCCGCAGGCGATGCGCGACGACACGCGCAAGCTCGCCTACGCGAATTCGCTCTGCGTATTGTTCCTCGTCATCGGCGCGATTGGTTTGAACCCGCCGCGCCTCGTGCGTCACGAAATTTCCGCAAGCAACGACAACGTCCCGGTCATCTTCACACCGCCGGACGAAGCTCCCGCACCGGAGCAGCCCAAGCCCGACGACGTCTCGCCGTCTGACGCGCCGTCAGAAGCACCGCAAGTCGCCGTGGTCGTCGCGGCGAGTTCAGCGAACGTGGCGTTCGCCGTGCCGGTGCAAGGCTCGGT
>JBJOPC010000132.1:0-14837 GCA_046050965.1 Verrucomicrobiota bacterium
ATGCGTGGCCGTGGAGAGCACGCCCTCGATGGTGGAGAGTTTTTCCGAGACGAACGCCGCGACCTTTTGCAGGCTCGCGCCGTTGACGAACACCAGCAGGTCGTAGCCGCCGGACATGAGGTAGCAGGATTCCACCTCGTCGAACTTGCTGATGCGCTCGGCCAAGCGGTTGAAACCGCCGCCGCGCTCGGGCGTGATGCGCACCTCGATGACGGCGCGGACCGTGCCGGATTCTTCGTGGGAAAGGTTCAGCACCGGGCGGAAGCCCAGCAGCACGCCTTCTTTTTTCAAGGCGTCGAGTTGCGAATTCAAAACGGTTTCGGACAGGTTGAGCACCTGCGCCATCTGCGCGGTCGTGAGGCTGCCACCTTCGAGCAACAATTTTACGAGTGAAGTCATATCGCGCGGAGTGTTGCAGAAAATGTTTTTGAAGCCATCCCAAATCTCCCGTTCAGCGCGCGAAACTTTCCGCGAGCGCCACGGCTTTGAGCATGGCTTTGGCTTTGTTCACGGTCTCCTCATATTCACCGAGTGGCGTGGAGTCGTTCACCCAGCCGCCGCCGGCTTGCACGAAGGCTTGGCCGTCTTTGATGAGCGCGGTGCGGATGGTGATGCAGCAATCCAAGTTGCCGCTAAAGGAAAAATAGCCGACGCAGCCGCCGTAAGTCCCGCGCGCGGTCTGTTCCAGTTCGGAAATAATCTGCATGGCGCGAATCTTCGGCGCGCCGCTCAATGTGCCGGCGGGGAACGTGGCGCGCATTAAATCGTAAGGCGTTTTGTCGGCGGAAATTTTCCCTTCGACTTGCGAGACGATGTGCATGACGTGGCTGTAACGCTCGATGATCATCAAGTCTTTCACCGCCACGCTGCCGTAATCGCACACGCGGCCAAGGTCGTTCCGCGCGAGGTCCACGAGCATGACGTGTTCGGCGCGTTCCTTGGGGTCGGCGAGCAATTCTTTTTCAAGCGCGAGGTCTTCGGTTTCATTTTTTCCGCGCCGCCGAGTTCCGGCGATGGGACGGATCTCCACCTTGCCTTCCTCGCAGCGCACATGAATTTCCGGCGACGCCCCGACGAGCGAGAAGCCGTCGAGTTCGAGCAGAAACATGTAGGGCGAGGGATTGATGCTGCGGGCGGCGCGGTAGATGTCGAGTGGCGACGCCTTGACGGGCGTGGAGAAACGCTGCGAGCCGACGACTTGGATGATGTCGCCGCTGGTGATGTATTGCTTGGCGGCTTCGACGTTGGCGAAAAACCTTTCCTTCGTCACGTTGGACATGAATGGCACGGACGGCACTTCGCTCGGCACGCTGACGGAGGTGTGTTCGCTGGGTTGTTCGAGCAGCGCGACGAGGCGTTCGATTTCGCCGATGGCGTCTTCGTAGGCGGCGGCGGGACTCGCGCCGTCTTCGAGAATGGCGTTGACGAGAATCGTGATAGTCTGTGCGACGCGGTCGAAAATCAGCAGTTGATCGGCGACGAGAAAATACATCACGGGCGTTTTCAGGTCGTCCTGCGGCGGGCGCGGGACGATGGGTTCAACGTCGTGGATAAATTCGTAGCCGATGAAGCCGACCGCGCCACCGGTGAAACGCGGCAAGCCCGGCACGTCCACGGCGCGATATTTTTTCATGACGCGCTCAATGACTTCAAGCCCGTCCTTCACGGTTTTGCCGACGACTTCGCTCTCGATGACGCGGCCGTTCTCAAACACTTGGATGTGCTGGCCGTCCTGCCGGATGACCGCGCGCGGATTGCAGCCGACGAACGAGTAGCGCCCGATGTGCTCGCCGCCTTCGACGGACTCGAACAGGAACGACTCGCCTTGCCCGCTGATTTTGCGGTAAGCCGAGAGCGGTGTTTCAAAGTCGGCGAGAATACGGCGCGTGACGGGAATCAAATTCCCCTTGGTCGCGAGTTTCAGAAATTCTTCGAGCGATGGCGTGAACATAAAACGGGCAAGACTTTCGCGGAAAGCGGGCGCGGCGGCAAGGCGTGTTTGCTAAAACGGAAACCAGAATACACAAAATATTCAACATCGAACGAGGAAGCCAAAATTACGGCTGGGCGGGCGCGTTGGTGGGCGGGGGCGAGAGCTTGCCGTCTTTGTCTTTGAGTAGCTTGGGCTGTTTGAACTTCATCAGTTCCTCAAAATGTTTCTTTTGTTCGGGCGTGAGGACTTCGCGGATTTTTTCGTTGGTGGTTTTCATCACCTCGCGCATTTCGGGCGCGACTTTGTCCCAGACTTCCTTGGCGTGTTTTTGGCCTTCGTCCATGAGGTGCGCCACGTCTTTGTGTTGGTCGGGCGTGAGCTGGAGTTCGCGGTCAAGGCGGTCGAGGAAGTCGCGGTTCATGCGTTCCATGCCCTCGCGGCTAAAAGCGCGGTTGCCGAACGGGAATGCAAGACGATTGGAGTTGCCGCCTTCGTGCGGAGGATTGTTCGTGCCAACGCTGACTTGCGGGGGCGCGAGCGGCGGGCGGTTTTCGGCCAGGCGAACTTCCGGCGGACGCGGGGCGGTCGGGTGCGGGTGATGGCCGCGCGGGCTGTCGGTGTAATTCACGAGCAGGCCGCCGGTGACGACGCCGGCGGCGTAGATGACGAGCGTGGCGAGAATGATTTTCCAGAGGTTCACTGGAGTTCGTCGGCGGAATTGTCGGTGGAATCCACGGCGGCAAGGAGCGTGGATTCGAGTTGCACGGAAAGTTCTTCGTTGCTGCTGCTCGGCGTGGCCGTGGCGACGGCGGCGGCGGGTTCACTGACGGTGAAATAAGAGACGGCTCCGAGCAGCAGCACGAACGCGGCGACCACGCCTGCGGAGCGCAGGAGTGCGGCGGCCCAGAGCGTGAAGGCGTCCGGCACGGGCAGTGCAGCGAGGTGCGCCATGATGCGTTTCTCGAAGGCGTAAGGCACGCGGTCGCTCGGCGCGTGGGCGCGGGCGGCGGCGAGGAGCTTGTGTTGGAGTTGTTCAGTTTTCATAAACGCCACGGGTTTGGACGAATCTTTTTTGGTTGGGGTTACAGATACTTTTCCTGCGCCATTTTCGCGAGGAGCTTCTTCATTTCGGCGCGGGCGCGGAAGGCGCGGACTTTGACGAGCGGCACGCTCCAGCCGGTGAGGGCGGAGATTTCTTTGACGGAACGGTCTTCGATTTCGAGCAACGTGATGATGAGGCGGGCGGGCGGGGAAAGCTGGTCGAGGATGCGGTCAATGAGTTGCTTGGCGGCGTTGGCGTGTTCGTCGGCTTTTTCGGGCGCAGCGAGAAAACGATCGAGCCACTCGTTCTCGGGATCGGTTAACTCGGTGAAGGTGGTTTCGCGATTGCGCTGGTGGCCGCGCAAAAAATCGTAGCACGTCCGCACGGCAAGGCGCATGAGCCAATGCTCGAACGGGGCATCGCGGCGAAAGCTGGAAAGTTTGTGGAACGCCTTGAGCCAAATTTCCTGCACGATGTCTTCGATCTCAGATTCGCGGCGGGCGTAGCGGCGGGCGGTTCCGAAAATGCGTGGGGAATATTTGACGACGAGTTGCTCGAAGCTGGCGTGGTCGCCGCCGAGCGTGGCGGCAATCAGTGCATCGTCGTCGTTGCGTTCCATCGCGGGAAATTATTTCGCAGGCGCAGGCGTAGGCGCGACGATGGTTTGTAACCGCTGGCCAACACCGGGCGCGCCGGGGGTGAAGGTGGGATTGCGGATTTGCGAAATCTGCTCGGCGGTCAACTGCGGGCGAAGCGTGGCGAAGGCGCGGGCGTTGAGGAGGGCAATTTCTGTTTCCGCTTTGGCGGCGGCTTCGGTGTGGGTGCGGAAGACGGCTTCGTCGAATTTTTCGGCAAGTTCGGTTTCGAGCGCGGCGCGGCGGGCGGTGAGGAGTTGCGCGTTGAGTTCGGTGATTTTAGCGCGGTTGGTCTCGATGGCGGCGTGGAGTTGCTTGCGTTGTTCGGGCGTGAGACTGCGTTCAATGGGCGGCAAACCGGGGCGCGCGCCCATGACGGTGATGGCACGATCCATCTTGGCCTGTTCGGGCGCGTGTTCGGGAACGGCGGCGGTGTCGGCGGCGACGGCGAGGCTGGCAGCGGTCACGAGGGCGAGGAAAATTTTCATGGCTGGACAGGTTGAGTGTTGGTGGTAGCGGGCAATTGCGGGCTGACCTGCAACGGGTCGGTGGCGCGCCGATCGCGGTAGTGCTGCATCTGTTTTTTGAGAGCTTCGCGCCGTTGCTCGATAGTCAGCTTGGGGTTGGCGGGCTGAATGACCGCACGCGGTGGTGGATTGGTCTGACCGCTGCGGGTGGCGCGCCATTCGTTGATGAACTCACGGCGTTGTTCGGTTTTGGTTTTGACTGCGGCGACGGCGTTGGAACCGTGCAGTGTGTTCGCGAGCGCGGCGTCTTCAGCGCGGGCGACAAAATCGGCGACGGCCAACGCAAAGAGGACGGCGTGAACCTTGGTTTTCATAATGCGAAAGTGACGGCGTGGGCAGCGGGGTGGTTACGCCCTGGGCGGGGTGAGGCCGAGCGAAAGTTCTAGTTCGCGGGAGAATTGGCTCATGGCGGCGGTGATTTTCGGAGCTTGATCCAACAGGTTTTCCACCATCTCGTCCGCCGAGGTCGGTTTGACGCGGATGAGTTCGGCGGAGGCCATGATGAGCAGTAGATGGTTGTTGATGTCGTGGCGCAGGGTAGCAAGTTTGTGGCTCAACTCGGTAACTTGGTCAGCGGTTAATGTGACGGGATTTTCAGGCAATGCCATGCGTGAACGATGCGAAAAGCCGAGCGAGGACGCAAGCGGCTTCGCGTTGCGGGTTCGTTCGCGGCGCAAAAAAAGAGGGCCGGATTGCTCCGACCCTCCGTGGTGATGAGGTTTAGACGCCTTCACCGAGGCGCTCAGAAGTGTGGCGCGGCCAATGAAGCTCGCCGTCCAGCCGCAACCACAAGCAAAACCTCTCTGCCAACCCTAAACGAACGGCGAAATCACAATTCGCACACTGAAGAAACACCAGCGACGAAACTTTGTTCAAAGTATTTCAAAAAACTTTTCCGCGCGCGCGTTCGTTCAGGCACACCGCGAGAATGTCACAGCTCGGATGAAGCTGCGATGAAGGCGAACAAGTTCCCGCGCGGGCGCAAAAAAAACGGAGCTTGGTTGCCCAAGCTCCGTTGTGAAAAAACTTTCAGCAGGGATCAATAACGATCGCCGCCACGGCCACCGCCGCCGCCGCTGCCACCGCCACGGAAATCGCGGCGCGGCCCACGGTCACCGCCACGGCCACCACCACCACCGCCACCGGGCGGACGGTCTTCGCGGGGACGAGCGACGTTGACGGTGAGGGCGCGACCATCGAGTTGCGCGCCGTTGAGGGCGGCAATGGCGCGTTCCGCTTCTTCGGCGGAGCTCATGGTCACGAAACCGAAGCCACGAGGGCGACCGGTCATGCGATCCATCATGAGGTTGGCTTCCACGACGGTGCCGTGAGCGGCAAACGCGTCTTGGAGGGCGTTTTCAGTGGTGTTGAAGGAAAGATTTCCTACAAACAGTTTGTTGTTCATGTGATGGTTTTTTCTGCCCGAGACCGCACCGCTTTTATTCGACTGTTCCCGAACTCCGGGTTTCAAATCATCACTGAACCGAGTTCACTTGAAGATTCACCATGCCGTGGAAGCTGTTAGCTATCTACGAGACTGGCGCGGAGATTGTCCAATCCCGATAAAATGGCAAGCAGTATTCTGGGGCTGGCCGCGCCAGTATCTCCGAGGGCGCTAACTTCCGATTGGACTTCGTGCGCGGCGAAAATTACCCTCTCGCCGCTATGCAAAAAAATCCGCTCGTCTGTTTCTTGTCCGGCGCGCTCGCCATCGCGGCCATCGGCGTCTTCGCGCTCATCATCCTGTGCGAACTGCGCGTTCGCCAAAACAATGTCCTTGCCCCGCAGGTCGCCACCGCCCAAGTGAACCAAGCCACACTCTCCCAGCTCGCCGCCGACGCGCTCGAATACAGCAAACATAACCCAGCTATTGACCCCATCCTCCGCGATGTGAACCTCAAGCCCGCGCTCACCGGCACGAAGCTTGGAAAATAATTTTATGGAAACCAACGAAATCAAATCCAGTTGCGGTTGCGGTGCGAATTGCCAGTGCGGCAGTTGCTCCGGCTGCTCGTTCTGCAAATCCGCGCCGCTCATCCTCGTCGCGCTGCTGCTCATGACCGTCGGCCTCGGCATTTTCTTTTTGCGCCAAGCGACGGCCCTCCGAAAACAAGTCGAGCAATCGCAGAAGTTCGTCGCCGAATACAATCAGAACGTCGCCGGCCCCGGCACACGACTGATTGGCAATCTGCAAGCCTTTGCCAAATCCAATCCCGACCTCGCGCCCATCCTCGCCAAATACCAGTTGGGCGGCGTAAAGCTCGACAGCGCGCCGAAGAAATAATTGCTGACGCCTAGAAAACAGAAAAACTTCACAGAGCCGGATGCGAGTCCGGCTCTATTTTTTTACCAGCTTCACGCCGCACGCCGCGCAGAAATTTGCGTCCGGCGCGGATTTTTTCCCGCACTCGCAGAGTTGTTGCGCCGCCTGGTGCTTGGAGTGAATCATCAAGTTGCGGATGTAGGGAAGCCACGAGAACGCGTAGGCAAAGATGATGACGTGATGCTTGTCGTAGCACACCGCATACGCGAGAAATAGCAGCGAACCGACGAGGCTCAACCACCAGAACAGCGATGGCACGGTGACTTGCCTGCGTTTCTCTGTGGCATACCACTGCACGATGAAGCGGGACGAGAACGTCGCATTCGCCAACCAGCCGACGATGGTCCAAAAAGTTTCCCACTCCACGCCGAGCACACGACCGTGCGGCGAAATCAAATTGTGCGGTGCATCCATGCGCGAGATTAAGCCGCAGCGGCGGGCGCGTGACAAATCATTTTGCCGCTGCGGTCTTCAAGTGAATCGTCTGCGTCGGAAACGCGAATTCAATCTGCTCCGCCTCGAAGCGTTGTTTGATTTGCAGATTCAATTCCTGCAACGCCGCGAAATGCTCCTTCGCCTCCGCTCCGTCCCAGACGTGCACCACAAAAATGTTCAGCGCGGAATCCGTGAACTTATTGAAGCTGATAATCAAATCGCTCGTGCGCGGGTGCGCGCGAAAAATCTCGCCGAGAATTTCCGTCGCGCGCCGCACCTTGGCAGTTGGGGTGTCGGCCACCAAACCAAAATTCATCTCCGTGCGAATCAGCGGGCGGCGCGAAATATTCGTAATGATAGCGTTGCCCATCGTCTTGTTCGGCACGGCCACGAGATGGCCGTCGAGATTGCGGATGCGCGTGCTACGCAGGCCGATAGTTTCCACGTTGCCGTCCACCGTTTCGACCTTGATGCGGTCGCCAATGCGGAACGGCTTGTCCAAAAAGATGGCGACCGCGCCGAACAGATTTGCCACCGTGTCCTGCGCCGCGAGGCCGAGTGCGAGGCCGCCGACGGACAAACCCGCGAGCAGCGATTTAATCTCGATGTGCAGATTCTCCGCCGTGATAAGCACGCCCGCGATGATGACGCCCACCTTCGCGACCTTGCGCACGAGCGGCAAAAGTTGTTCCGCAAATTCCTTGTCCTCACCCGTCGTCGCGATGCGTTCGCGCCACAGGCCGATGAGCAAATCCACCAGCTTGAGCACGACGTAAGTGATCGCGCAGGCCACGACCAAGACGAGGCCGCGTGAAATAATTTTCTCCGCCGCGTCCGGCCAATCATAAACCGTCAGCCCGAAATTCAGGAACACCACGAACGCAATCACCTTCACCGGCCCGCGCAGCAAATCCAAAATCAAGTCGTCGTATTTCGTCTCCGTCTTGGCCGCCCAACGCTTGAGCACCACGCCGATGAAATAATCCGCGCACCACGCCGCGCCGAACGCCAGCACGACGTAGATGAGCGACGAAAAATATTTCCAGAGCGGTTCACCAAACGGCTTGGTGTCCGCGAGCAGTGGAATCTGGTCGAGGCCAAATGTCAGCAACGGCGCATTCGTGTTCGAGCCGCCGCTCGGCGCGTGACTGCCCGCGTTCGCGACGACGTTGCTCACCGTCTGCGCGTCGGCGAACACCGCCCAGCCCGCCGTGACGAACAGCACCGCCAGCCCGAACCAATACAGCCATTGAAATCTCCACTTCATAGGCGCGGATTATTTCAACGCCCGACGCGGAAACAAGAATCTTGTGCGGCAGCGACTGACGTTCCCAACGGCGTCCGTCCTGCGCTGGTCTTCGGCAAGGGCGCGTCACTCCGGGCGCGCCCACCACTCGCGGTGAACCCGCAGCGTCCTCAAAGAAAAACGCGCAGCGCCGAAGCGCTGCGCGTGGGATGAACGGCGATTGCGCTTACGGCAGCAGCAAGCGGAAGTATTGCTGCGGACGATTGGTGGCGACGCTGAAGTTGAGATTGAAACTGCCGCTGCCGTTGAAATTGTTCGTGAGCAGCCGCGTCCAGTTCGTGGCGGGCGTGGTGATGTTCGTGGAAGTGATGACGACGAACTGCGCGTTGGGCGAGCCGTTTGTGCCGAGCAGATTCAGGTTCGTGCCGGTGAGCGACACGCCGACGAGCGACGGGATGCTCGGCGCGCTGACGACGGTGAGGGAGCCGTCAATCGCGAGGCGGTTGCTCCACACGAGGCCGCCGGTGAGCGCGGGCAGGTTGAGCGTGGTGAACGCCCCGGCGTAAGCGGTGGAGGTGAACAGCGTGAAGGTGTCGCCGTTGGTCAACGCGTCCGTGCCGATGTTGGTGACGGTGAGCGTGCCGCCGTAATTCGCAGTGGCACTGCCGGTAATTTTATCGCCGCCGATGACGCCGGTGTTTTTGCTGATGCGGAAACTGGCTGCGCCTTGGAGCGTGAGCGAACCGCCGTTGAGCGTGAACGTGCCGCTCGCCGCCGCGAGACCGGGCGCGAGGGTGCCGCCAGCTTGCACGAGGACGTTGCCGTTGACCGAGCCGGTTCCGCCGAGCACGCCGTTCTGCACGGTGGTCGTGCCAGCGTAGGTGTTGACGCCGGTGAGGTTGAGGCGACCCGCACCTTGTTTCACCAAACCACCGGGCGCATTGGTGACGAGCAACGGCGTGTCGCTGACCGCGCCGGAACCGCCGCCGTCGCTGAAGGCCACGGACAACACGTCGCCGCTCGCGTAGCCGGAGCCAGGGCAAGTGACGACGACATTCGTGACCGCGCCGCTCGCGTAGTTAATTTGCGCGATGGCGGTGGCATTGCTGCCGGAACCACCGCTGATGCTCACGAACGGAGCTTCGATGTAGCCGGAACCGCCGTTGGTCACGGCGATGGACGCGACGCCGTAATCGGTCACACCGAGCAATGCTTGCGGGATGGTGATGTTGAAACCGCCGTCATCCACAGCCGCGCCGCCGTTGTAGACATATGCGTAAGTCAGGTTGGGCAGGAACAAATCGTTGTTGGCCGAGGCGCGCAACGTGCCGCCATTGAAGTTGAGTGTGCCAAGACCCGCGCCGCGCGAGACGGAACCGGCGGTGACGAGGCCGCCGTTGAGATTCACTGTGCCGGTGGCGGTGGCGAGCTGGCCGATCCGCAAGTTCCACCCGGTGAGCGTGACCGCGCCGTTGCCGAAGACGTTCAACGTGCCGGTGCCGTTTTCACCGACGAACATCCCGCCAATGGTCGGGCCGTAGCCGGTCGTGGCCGTGGAAGTAATCGTGCCGCCGCGCAGGTTGACGGCGCCGATGGCTTCCGCGCCGCCCGCCGCGACGGTGATCAAATTGTTGCTCAAGAACAACGAGCCACCGTTCATGTTGAACACGCTGTGGTCATAGCGGAAGCCGACAACCATGAAGCTGCCAAAGGTGGCCGTGCCGCCGTTCATCGTGAAGCCCGACACGCCCGCCGTGCCGGAGCCGAGCGCGAATTGTTGTTTCACCGCGAGCGTGCCGGAGTTCAAACGCACGCTGCCTGCGCCGCCAATCAAGTTACCGACGATGAAGCTGGAGTTGAATTGGCCAGTGTCGTAGTTCGCGAAGAGCGAACCGCCGTTGATGTCCATGACGCCGTTCGCTGCGAGGTTGCCAACGATGACGCGACCCGTGCCGACGTTTGTGCCGGTGAGCGCGAGCTTGCCGCCGTTGACGAGCGTCGCGCCGGAGTAAGTGTTGCTGCCGCCGAGGGTGAACGTGCCGTCGCCGATTTTGGTCAATCCGCCGAGGCCCGTGACGTTGCCGTTGAACACGCCGTTCACATTCGTCAGCGCGCTGACGGAGGAATCCACGGTGAGCGCGATGGGGTTGCTGTTCGTGAGATTGCGGTTGGCTTGCAACGCGCCGCCCGCGAGCGTGACCGCGCCCGTGCCGAGCGCGGCGGAGTTGCTGACGGCAACCGAGCCAGCGTTGACGATTGTGCCGCCGGTGTAGCTGTTGCTCTGGTTGAGGGAGAGCGTGCTGCCGCCGTTTTTGATGAGCGCAGTCGCGCCGTTGATGCTACCCGCGCCGTTGAAGTTGTAGTTCGCCGAACTGTCCACGGTGACAAGCGACGGGCGCACAGCGGTGGTGATATTGATGTTTGTTGAGAGCGCGGTCTGGTCGAGTGAGTCATCGAATTGCACAAGGTCACCGAAAATATTCGTCGTGCCGTATTGCAGATATTTCGCCGCGCCGGAATTCCAGTTGAAGGAAGTGTTGATGTCCCAGTTCGTGCTGACGCTGCCGAACCAAACCAAACTTTGGCCGATGAACGAGATATTGAGGTCAATGCGTTTCGCGGCGGTGTTGTTGACGAGATTGCCGATGACGCCGGCGGGTAATGTGCCGAGCGAGATATTCGTAATCGTCGTGAGTGCCGTGCCGGTGTAGCTGATGAGCGGAACTGTGCCAATGACGAAGCCCGTGCCGGTGAGGTTGAGGACGAGGTTCGTGCCGGGCGTAGTGAGCGCGCCGCCCGCGCTGATGGCGGCGAACGCGGGGTTCGCGCCGAGCGCGCCGTAGGCAATGTTGATGACGGCCTTGTGCGCGAGCGTGAGATTGGCGACGGACAAGCCGCTGCCGCCGGTCACGTCGAGCGCGGCGATGGCGTTGCTCACGACGAGGTCGCCGGGCGCGGCGGGCGCGAGCGTGGCGGGCGTGAGGTTCAACGTGCCGCCGAAAACTTTCGTCGCACCCGCGTAGGTGTTGCCGGTGGCGAGCGTCAACGTGCCGGAACCCGTTTTCGTGAAACCGCCGGTGAGAACATTCGCCGCCGTGGTGACCGAGCCAATCGTGGCTGCCACCGTCGCGCTGCCGACGAACGACGCTGTGGGCGTGGAATAATTATTTCCCGCGCACGTCACGACGACGCCGGTGACCGCGCCGTTCGTGGGATTGATTGTCGCATACGCCGACGCGCCCGTGCCAGTGGCGTCGGTGATGACGACTTGCGGCGGGACAATGTAGCCAGAGCCAGCGACCGAGAGGCCGATGCTCGCGACGCCGTTGCCTGCGGGCGTGAGCAGCGGTTGGCCGAGCGTGATGACTTGGCCGTTGTCATCGAACGTGCCGCCGCCTTGGTAGCAATAAATGCCGCCGAGACCGGAAACAAAATTCGTGCTGGCCGCGATGCCTGCCTTCAACGTGCCGCCGTTGAAATTGATACTCACGAGCGGATTGTTCGCCGGGCCGTTGAGGAAGCCGAGCGTCTGGAGCAAACCGCCGCTGTTCAAGTTTAGCGCGCAGAAGTTCGCCGCGTTGCCGGTGAGGCCGTTGAAGTTCGCGCCTTCGTTCGGCTTCACGCGCAAGCTGGGCGTGAGGAATTGGCCACCGTTGCCGATGGTCACCGCGCAAGATTGCGCCGCGCCGGTGCTGGCCCAGTTGATGGCGAGGCCGTTGAAATTGCCGTCGCCCGGTGTGCCGCCGCCGAAAACTTGCACCGTGCCGCCGAGCACGTTCACCACGCTGGCCTCGCCCGCCGCGCCCCGGTTGGGCAGGAAATAAGTGCCGCCCGCGCGGTTGGGAATATTCAACGTGCCGCCGGAAATATCAATTTGGCCGAACGTGCCTGCGCCGCCCGCGCTGCCGCCGGGGTCAATCTCGCCCGCGACGTTCACCGTGCCGCCGGACAAGTTGTAGTAACCCAGCGCGCCGACCGCGCCGCCGATTTGCCAACCGCCGCCGCCGACATTGGAATTGGAAACGACCGTGCCCGCGCCGCTCTGATAAACTGCCGCCGCTTGTCCCGCGACCGAACCGACGGTGATGATGCTGGTCGCCGCGCTGGGCGTGATGCCGCCGTTACCGCTCACTTTCAAAGTGCCGGAGCTGATGGTCACGTTGCCGGGGCCGCTGTTCGTGCCGGTGACGGTGAGTGTGCCGCCGCTGATGGTGGTGTTGCCGGTGAACGGATTGTTGCCGCCGAGCGTTTCATTGCCCGCGCCGGATTTGAAGAGCGAGAGTGTGCCGACCGAGTTCGTGAGGCTGCCGTTGAACGTGTAGTCCGCGCTGTTGTTGATCGAGAGCGTGGGCGTGCCAGCGAGCGTGGTGTCCAACGTGCCGTTGCCGCTCAAGCCCGCGATGGTCGTGGAGTTGCCGTTCAAATCGAGCTTCGCGTTCGCCGCGACGGAAATGGGGCTGACCAACGGCAACGGCGGCGTGGCGACGAGGCTGGTGGTGTTCATCAAGTTGCCGACTTCGCTCGCGCTCAAGGTGCGGTTGTAAATGTAGACTTCATCAATCAACCCGTTGAGTCCGACTTGGCCGTCGCCTTCGCCCGTGCCGGTTCCGCCGATGCGGATTTGCGTGCCGTTGCCGTTGCCGCCCCAACTGTTAATCGTCCACGCGTCCACCGCGCCGTCCACATACATCGTCTTCGTGCCAGTGGCGCAGGTCATCACGACGAAATGCCAGTTGCCGTCGTTGATGACCGCCGTGCTGCCTTCCCAACCTTGCGCGAAACGCACGCCGCCCGCGTGAGTGCCCGCCGCGCTGTTGCCGGTGGCGGCGGCGGTGTTCAAGTAGAACGTGGTGTTGCCGCTCGCCCACGCGCCCGCGCCTTGATAAAAATAAGCTGCGCCGACCGTCGAAGTTTTCAACCACAACGCGAGCGTCCAGTTGTTCGTGGCAACGTTAAAATTTTGCACCGCGCTGCTCACCAAAACGTAGCCCGCCGTCGAAGCCCCCGCACCGATTGCCAAGCCGTTGCCGTAACGTCCGCCACCGTTCGTAATCGTCGCCGTGCCAGTCAACACGCCGTTCATCGCCGCGCCGCCCGTGCCGCCGTTGACCACCGTCGTGCCGTTCGTAGAATCAAATGACAGATACAACAGCGGTCCCGCCGCCGCGCCGTTCGTGAGTTGCAACGTGCCGTTGGTCACGACCGTCGCGCCACTGTAAGTATTCGCGCCGGACAACACGAGCGTGCCGGGACCCGCCTTGGTGAACCCGCCCGCACCCGCCAGCGGCAACGTGGCCGACGCGATGTTCGTCACCGTGATGGTCGGCGAACTGGTCGCGTTGGTGAGCGTGAGCGCGCTGCCGCCGCTGTTGGCGAGCGTCCAGTTCTGCGCGCCGCTGGCGTCGCCGAAAATCACGTTGCCGATATTGCGCGCCGAGTCGAGCGTGACCGTGCGGTCGACGGTGATGTCCGTGGTGGAAAAATCCGCCGTGCTGCTCGCGCCGTCGGCGACCACGCCGGTGAGCCAGTTGCTCGTGCCGCTCCACGCGGCGGAATTATTATTAGTCCAAGTGCCGCTCGCCGCGCGGGCGAGCGATACGCCGACGAGCAGCGTGGCGACGGTGGCGAAGAGTGAACGGGCAGATTTAGTTTTCATGGCAAAATAAAGCACGGCGGATAATTCAGAATTTGGGACGGCGTAAGAAAACGCATTTCTCAAAAAACCGCAATCCCCGTTCTGGGTGAAACGGGATTGAAACCCACGCCACGACCGCGAAGGCCGCAAAAGGGGGAATAACGAAAAATATCTAGGCTGCCCGCGACTAGTCTGAGCTAATTCAATTCAACCTTCGCGCCTTTCGCGTGAGGCCAATTGCACGACGACAATTCAATCTAAAAACTCCCACGCCGCGAACGTGGCTGCCTGCCCGCACGGCACATTGTCGGCGTCCACGAGGTTCCAAACCGTCGCCTGCTCAATGCGGAAACGGCGTCCCGACTTGGAGATTCTCACGCCGAAATAATTATCCAGAAAGCCGCGCGCCGCCACCGCCGCCAACAACCGCGCGCGGTCGCGCTGCAACGGCGCTTCCGCCGTGAGCCGCGAAGGCGTGCGCGTGAATTCATCCCACGCCATTTCCCAGAGCGCGAGCGCGGCGGCGTTGCCGTAATTCAAGATGGGGTCGGCTTCCGTGTCGTGCGAGACGAGGACGAACGGCGCGTGGAAAACTTCTTCCGCCAAATCGCGCCCGTCCACCACGCCGGGCAGCAACTCGCGTCCGGTGAATTTCCGAAAACTGTGCGCGAGCGTCAACGCGTGGGCGACAGCGAAGTTGGTTTGCCAAAGTTCCACAGTGGCAAGGTAGTTAAGCCGCGACGAGTTCCGCTTGCTCTGCCCACACCACTTTGCCGCCGACGATGGTGGCGGTGGCTTTGCCCTTGAGCGGCCAGCCGTAGAACGGGTTGTTCGTGGATTTGCTCGCGGTGGTTTCGCGCGTGAACACCCATTCGCGGTCGGGATCGAACACGGTTACGTCCGCGTCCGCACCGACGCTCAACGTGCCTTTCGCCAGCCGCAGCAGCTTGGCGGGGTTCACGGTGTATTTCGCAATCATGTCCGCGAGCGGGAGGCGTTTGGCGTGGACGAGTTGCATAAGTGAGAGCGCGAGTTCCACCTCGAAGCCGGTGATGCCGAAG
>JBJOPC010000133.1:0-6007 GCA_046050965.1 Verrucomicrobiota bacterium
ATCGCCGAGTATCGCGCGCACGAATCTGAAATTCTCGCGGCGATGAAACGCGTTGGCGACAGCGGGTATTACATCCTCGGCCCCAAAGTTGACGCGTTTGAGAAAGAATTCGCGCGTGAAATCGGCGCGGCCCACGCGGTCGGTGTGGCGAACGGGACGGATGCGCTCGTGCTGGCGTTGCGTGCGCTCGGCATCGGCGCAGGCGACACGGTCATCACGGTTTCGCACACGGCGGTGGCGACGGTCATGGCCATCGAACTCGCGGGCGCGGAGCCGTTGCTCGTGGACATCGAGCCAAATAGTTTCACGCTGGACACGAACAAGCTCGCGGAGACGCTGAAGCAAAATCGTTCGCGCAAAATCAAGGCGGTCATTCCCGTGCATCTCTACGGCCATCCGGTGGACATGACGGCGATTTTGGAAATCGCAAAGCAAAATAATTTGCGCGTGATTGAAGATTGCGCGCAGGCACACGGCGCGACGATGGGCGGCAAAACTGTTGGAACATTCGGTGACTTGGCCGCGTTCAGTTTTTATCCCACGAAAAATCTTGGTGCGATTGGCGACGGTGGCGCGGTGCTGACCAATGATGCGGCGCTCGCACAGCGCGTGCGTGAGCTGCGGCAATACGGCTGGCGTTCGCGCTACATCAGCGATACCACGGGCATGAACAGTCGGCTGGATGAATTGCAGGCGGCGATTTTGCGCGTGAAGCTGCCGCATTTGCTGCGCGATAACACGCGGCGGCGGGAACTTGCAGAAATTTATTCGACGTCGCTGGAAAATTCTTCCGTTATGCCGCCACCCGTTCGCGATGGTGTTGAACACGTTTTTCACCAATACGTCATTCGCTCGTCAAAGCGCGGTGCGTTGGCGGAATTTTTGAAATCACGCGGCGTGCCGACGACGGTTCACTACCCGCAGCCCGTCCACACGCAGCCGGCGTATTTGAATCGCGTGGCCACCGGCGCGGGCGGACTATTCGAGAGCGAGCGGGCATGCCGCGAAGTTTTGAGTTTGCCGATGCACGGTTATCTGGCAGATGAAGCGGTGCGGTTCGCCGCGCAGCAAATCAACGAATGGAAACCATGAAGCCAACTCTCACCATCGTCGTGCCGTTGTATAATTCCGCCGACACGCTGGAACGGCTCGTGGCGGATTTAACGAAATTGAAAATTCCCGGCGGCCACGAACTCGTGCTGGTGAATGACGGCAGCCCCGACAACACGGCGGAGATCGCCGAGCGGCTCGTCGCGCAGACGGATTTTCCCATCACGCTGGTGAAGCTCGCGCGGAATTACGGCGAGCACAACGCGGTGATGGCTGGCTTTCACCACGCGCGCGGCGAATTCGTCATCAACATGGACGACGATTTGCAGAACCCGCCGTCGGAAGTTTTGAAGCTGCTGGAGTTCGCGCAGAAAAACCAGCACGAGGTCGTCTATAGTTTTTACGGCGACAAGCAACACGAGTCGTGGCGCAATCTCGGAAGCTGGCTCACGAACCGCGTGGCTGATCTGCTGCTGGACAAACCGAAGGGGCTTTATCTTTCGAGCTTCCGCTGCATGAGCGCATTCGTTGTCAAAGAAATTTGCAAATACGACGGGCCGTTCGTTTATGTGGATGGTTTGATTTTGCAAGTGACGCAGAATATTGGGCGCGTGCAAGTCGAGCACGCGGCACGCGAGTCAGGTCGCAGCGGCTACACGATCAGCAAGCTGCTAAAGCTGTGGATGTCCATGTTCGTGAATTTTTCCGTCGTGCCGCTACACCTCGCCACGCTGCTGGGGTTTGCGATGGCAGGTTTTGGTTTTCTCTACGCAGTGGAAGTGGTGGCGGAATTTTTCATCACGAAACAACCGCCCGGCTGGAGTTCGCTGATGGCGGCGATGCTCGTTTTTTCTGGAACGCAACTGCTCATGCTCGGTTTGTTCGGCGAATATCTGGGGCGCGTCTATCTGACCGCGAATAAAAAGCCGCAGTTCACCGTGAAGGAAGTGGTGCGGCGATAGCAGCGGCGAGCAGAGACAACCTAGTTTGCGGAAAAAACAACTTGCACACGCCGGTTCACCTACCTATTGTTTGCGCTCTTTTTGAAAGAGTAAGAAAGCTAGAATTTATGCGTCGTCCAAAAGGTATCAAAACCAAGAAATCCGTTATCAAACGGTTCAAGATTACTGCGAGCGGTAAGGTCATGCGCGCCAGCGCGGGCCGTCGCCACCTCGCTCATTCCAAAAACGCCAAGCGCGCCCGTTCGCTCCGTGGCACCACCACCGTGGATCACACCGACGAATATCGCATCAAGCAAAACTTGCCGTTCACGCGCTAATTTCTTCCCTCAACCATAAACTTTTAATCAACTACTAAGATGCGAGTTACTAACGCCCCCGCTTCCCGCAAACGTCGTAAACGGATGGTCACAGCCGCCAAAGGCTACCGGATGCGCCGCTCCAAACTTTACCGCTACGCGTCCGACGCCGTGGATCATGGTCGGCAATACGCCTACCGCGACCGCCGCGTCAAGAAGCGCACCTTCCGTTACCTCTGGCAGGTGCGTATCAACGCCGCCGTGCGCGAAGCGGGTATCACTTACAGCCGTTTCATCGAAGGCCTCAAGGTCGCCAAGATTGGTCTCGACCGCAAAGTCCTCGCTGACCTCGCCGCGCAAGACGTCGCTGCGTTCACCGCCATCGTGGATCAAGTGAAAGCCGCGCTCAAAACCAAGCCCGCCGCCACCTTGGCCAAGGCCTGATTTAATAAATCAAAATTATCACGACGGGCGACCAGCAATGGTCGCCCGTTTTGCTTTTTTAATTTCCGCTTTCAACTTTCAGCTTTCAGGTTTTTCCCGTATCTCTTCGCGCGCATGAAAAAACTTTTCCGCGCGGCGGTTATCGGGGCTGCGCTGCTCAGTCTCAACTGCGCCGTGTTCGCGGGCTATAACACGAATTGCAATCCACGTTTCCCCGGCGAACTCGTCGGCGCAGCGAGCGCGCCCGCCGAACCGCTCTCGCTGTGGTATCGCCAGCCTGCGCGGGCGTGGACGGATGCGCTGCCGGTCGGCAACGGACGGTTGGGCGCGATGGTCTTTGGCGGCATCGAGCGCGAGCGGTTGCAGTTGAACGAGGACACGCTTTGGGGCGGCGGGCCTTACGACCCAAGCAACACCAACGCGCTGAAATTTCTTCCCGCCGTCCGCCAACTTATCTTCGACGGCGAATATTCCGAAGCGCAGGGCGTCATCCAGACGAACATGATGGCCACGCCGATGCGCGAAATGCCCTACGAACCCGTCGGCGATTTGCTGCTGGATTTCATGAACGCCAGTTCAGCAGCCAAGGTGGAAAATTATCGTCGCGAGTTGAATCTCGACACCGCCATCGCCACGACGAGCTACACGGCGGACGGAGTGAACTTCCAACGCGAAGTTTTTTCCAGCCCGGTGGATCAAGTCATCGTCGTGCGGCTCACGGCGGACAAGCCGGGTAAGATTTCCTTCATGGCGCGGATGCAAACGCCGCAGAACGCTACGTTTGGCTGCGGCACAAACTTAATGCTGCTGCGCGGCGTGAATGGCGAGGCGCGTGGTATCAAGGGCGCGCTCAAATTTGAGACGCGCGTCAAAGTGCTGGCAGATCACGCTGCGAATATGAGTTGCGGCGACTTGCTCGCTGTCAGCGGTGCGGACTCCGTGACGCTGCTCATCGCCGCCGCCACGAGCTATAAAAATTACCACGACGTGAGCGGCGACCCCGAAGCCATCACGAAGAAACAACTCGCCGCCGCTGCCAAGAAAACTTACGCGCAACTCCTCGCCGACCACATCGCCAAGCATCAACGCCTGTTTCGCCGCGTGTCGCTTGACTTGGGCGCGAGCGACGCGGCCAAGTTGCCGACCGACGAGCGATTGAAGAATTTCGCAGCGACCACCAACGACCCTTCGCTCGCCGCGCTGTATTTCCAATACGGACGTTACCTGCTCATCAGCAGTTCGCGTCCCGGCACGCAGCCCGCGAACTTGCAAGGCATCTGGAACGAGAGCATGACGCCGCCGTGGGACAGCAAGTGGACCATCAACATCAACACCGAGATGAACTATTGGCCTGCCGAGACGTGCAACTTGAGCGAGTGCCACGAGCCGCTCTTCAATCTCATCGCCGACCTCGCGCAGACCGGGCAGCGCACGGCCAAAGCGCACTACGGCGCGCGCGGCTGGGTGGCGCATCACAACACCGACATCTGGCGCGCGACTGGTTCGGTGGACGCCGCACAATACGGCACTTGGCCGACCGGCGGCGCGTGGTTGTGCCAGCATCTGTGGGAACATTTTTTGTTCACTGGCGACAAAAAGTTTCTCGCCACGAATTACCCCGCTATGAAGGGCGCGGCTCAATTCTTCCTCGACGCGCTCGTCGAAGAACCTACGCACCACTGGTTCGTCACTTGTCCTTCGATGTCGCCGGAGAACCGGCATCCGTTCGGCACTAGCCTCACCGCCGGGCCGACGATGGATATGCAAATTATCCGCGATCTGTTCGCCGCCACGATTTCCGCCAGCGAAGTCCTCGACGCGGATAAAAAATTTCGCGCGCAAGTCGCCGCCGCCCGTGCGCGGCTTGCGCCGAACCAAATCGGCAAAGCCGGTCAGCTCCAAGAATGGCTCGCGGATTGGGACATGGACGCGCCGGACTTGAATCATCGCCATGTCTCGCATCTCTACGGATTTTTTCCCGGACGCGACATCACGTTGCGCGGCACGCCGGCGCTTGCTGCCGCCGTGAAGAAGTCGCTGGAGATTCGCGGCGACAAGGCGACCGGCTGGGGCATGGGCTGGCGGCTGAATCTCTACGCACGTTTGCAAGACGCCGAGCACGCTTACACGATTCTCAAACTGCTCCTCGCGCCCGTCGCCACCGAACAGAAGAAGGGCGGCGGCGTCTATGCGAATCTCTTCGACGCGCACCCGCCGTTCCAGATTGATGGCAACTTCGCCGGCACGGCGGGCATCGCCGAAATGCTGTTGCAATCCAACGAAGGCGAACTCGATTTGCTCCCCGCATTGCCGAAAGCGTGGCCGACCGGCAGCGTCAAAGGCTTGCGCGCGCGCGGTGGATACACCGTTGACCTCGCGTGGCGCGACGGCAAACTCATGTCCGTGACTTTGCAAAACGCCAGCGACCGCCCAGCCAAAATCCGCTACGGCGGAATGACCATGGCCGTGCCGCTCAAAAAGAATACGCCTTGCACCGTCACGTTCTGATGACCCTTTATTTTGCTATCGAGACAAACGCGGTCGCTGCTCGGCCGCAAGCCGTAGCGGTGGGCTTCCCAGCCTGCCGTAGAGCCGAGGCATCTTGCCCGGCGGAACCGGCGTCAATAAACCGAGCAGGTTGGAATAATTTTACAGCCACTGAAACTCGCGCGTTTTTTCCGGGCGGCTGGAAGCCCGCCCTCTACGTCAGGCAAGGATGCCTGACGCTACCTCACAAATGAAAATTGGCCGCCTAACTGTCAGCGACCGCGCGGCCGCCGGGGTTTACGAAGACCGCAGCGGCCCGGAGATCGAACGCGTCCTGCGCGCCGCGCTCGGCGACGCCACATTCGTGAGCGCGATTGTTCCCGACGAGCAGGAAAAAATCTCCGCGCAACTCCGCGACTTCGCCGATGCGCAACAATGCGACCTCATCGTGACCACCGGTGGCACGGGCGTCTCGCCGCGCGACGTCACGCCCGAAGCCACGCGCGCCGTGTTGGAAAAAGAATTGCCCGGCTTCGGCGAAATCATGCGCGTGCAATCCTTCGCCAAAGTCCGCACCGCGATTTTGTCCCGCGCCGTGGCGGGGACGCGCGGACGTTCGCTCATCATCAACCTCCCCGGCAAGCCGACCGCTGTGGCCGAATGTCTTTCCGTGCTTGCCGACGCCATCCGTGAAGGTGTAGCACATCTGCGCGGCGACGATCCGCACACGAAGAAAAGCTGACCGACCATTATGGATTCATTCGGACG
>JBJOPC010000134.1:0-6192 GCA_046050965.1 Verrucomicrobiota bacterium
TGAGTTGTGCACGGGCACGAGTCGTTCGCGCCAGCCCGCTGGCAACACGGCAGTTTCCTGACCAACTCCGTGGGCGTAATAACCGAAGGTCTGATGGAAAGGCGAACCTTCGCCAATGGAACCATCAATCAAATCGGCATCCGTCGGGTCGCGCAGGGAGAAAACATCCGCTTCGATGGACACCAAATCGAGGCAAGGCCACCTCGGTTTTTAATCGCCATTTAGAAAGAGAAAAGAATCACCGCCCGGAGAAGAAATGGTGGCTGCGGCCGGAATCGAACCGGCGACACGCGGATTTTCAATCCGCTGCTCTACCAACTGAGCTACACAGCCAACCGAAGGGCGCATATTCAACTCATCGTCCGCCACGTTGGCAAGCTTGAACCTTGTAAAACCGGCAAGGTGCAAAAAAGATTGACTCAACTCAACGCCTTAATGCCGGGTGCAGCTTGACTCGGTGCTTGGCTATTCCTCCCTCTCCCCATTCATGCCTCGCGGAGAGAGGGAGTGGTAAGCATCGTGCGGCTCAACGCCAGTGTCCCGGCGAATGTCGCCAGCCGCGCGGCTCGCGGCTCCACGAACCGCCAATCCAAATCGTCGCCGGTTGTGGCGGTGCGCACCAACGCCCGCTCGTCCACGCCCAGCCACCGTCCCAAATCCACTCGCCGCCGCACCAGACGTAGCCGGGACTCGGCGATACCACGACGGTTTCGTAGCGCGGCGCGGGCGGGGCTTCGCGGACGTAGACGACCTTTTGCGGCGCGCTCGTGGCACTGCTGCTGGCGGTGTTGATCATCGCATCAATGACCTTCTCGTTCACGCCGGAATTGTGCAGGTCAATGATGTCGGCGGAACTCAAACGGAAAGCTGCGCGTGAATTTTTAATCTGGCTGATGATGACGTCGTCGCCGAGGTGCGCTTGTGACAACGCTTTGATGTCGGCCACGCTCAACGGCTGGCCTTGCTCTACGCGTTCGTAAGTCTGTGGCGCCTGCGCGCGCAAACGGCTTTGCTCCTCCTGATCCATTGAGTGGCCGACGAGTCCGCCCGCGAGTAGCCCCACCGCCGCGCCGATGAGCGCGCCTTCGCCGGCGTGGCCGCGCGTGCTGCCGATGAGCGCGCCGGTGCCTGCGCCTAGCGCGCCGCCGGTCAACGCGCCCGTGCCAGTGCGATTCGGGGAGCCGTCATAAGGTGAAACACAACCCGTCAGCATCAGCGAGGTGACGGGCAAAACAAATAGGATTCGGTTTAATTTCATAGTCAGTTCAGTTACGCGAACAGGGTGTCAGACCACGCAGTCCGGGGCGATATTCAAAAATAGTTTTTACCGCCGTCACGCGCGCGGATGCGCTTGGTCGTAGGCTTTTTTCAAACGCTCCGTCGAGACGTGCGTGTAAACCTGCGTGGTGACGAGGTGCGCGTGGCCGAGCAGTTCCTGCACGCTCCGCAAATCTGCGCCCGCGTCCAGCAGGTGCGTGGCGTAGCTGTGCCGCAGTTTGTGCGGCGTGATGGACGGGTCGAGCCCTGCGAGCGCGAGATATTTTTTTAGGCGTCGCTGCAACTGGAGCGGGGCAATGGCTGACGGTCGGCGCACGCGGTCAGTGGCGAATACGGGGGCTTTGCCCACCGGATGCTCCGGCAATTTTGCCCAGTAAATTTCCATGGCCGTCAACGCGTGTTGGCCGATGGGAACGAGGCGTTCCTTTTTTCCTTTGCCGCGCACGCGCACGAGCTGCTCGCGAAAATCCACATCCTCCGCGCGCAAGCCGCATACCTCGCTCACGCGCAGGCCGCAGGAATAAATCACTTCGAGAATCGCGGCATCGCGGTAGCAGAGCAGGCGCGAAAGGGGGCGACCTTGCGTGGCGCGCTTTTGCTTCAGCGGCGCGAGCGTGGCTTTGAGCAAATCATTCATCTGCTTCACCGTGAGAAATTGCGGCAGGCGTTTTGCCAACTTGGGCAACGCGATATTTTTAATGGGCGAAGCTTCCACGACCCCGCGTCGCACAAGAAATTTGTAGAACGTCCGTAACGCCGAGAACCGTAGTTGTGTGGCTGCGCGGCTAAGTTGGTTGCGACCGAGCCAGCGGAGGTAGGTGCGAAAATCGTCGCGCTGCAACGTCGTCCACGGCGGCGGCGATGAACGCTCGCGCTGATGCCACGCCCAGAATTCGCCGAGGCATTGGCGGTAATTCCGCTGCGTGTATTCCGACGCCCCGCGATCCGTGGCGAGGTGTGTGAAAAATTCCGCGATCCGTGCGTCGCGGATTTCCGTTTTGTTTTTTTGGTCGGGCGCAGGCATGGACAACAGCGGCAGTTTGCAACCACGGTGTGCGCGCGGCGAGAAATTATCCGTCACGCAGCGTTGTCAGGCGCGCGGTAATCTGCGTAACCTGCCGCGCAACCTAACCAAGGAATTTATATGGCCAAAGGCAACCACGCTCACAAAAAAGAAACCAAGAAACCGAAAAAAGAAAAACCGAAGTCCGATCCCGCGACTTCGCGCCGCGTTTCTTAACCGGCATCCGCGCGCACTTTCGCTCCCATCAATCTCCTCGTCATCGGCGGTGGCCCAGCAGGCTTGCGCGCGGCGGAAGTCGCCGTCGCCGGTGGCGCGACCGTCACACTCTGCGACGTCCAGCGTTCGGTTGGTCGAAAATTTCTCGTGGCCGGACGCGGCGGCTTGAACCTTACTCACACCGAGCCGCGCGAAAAATTTGCCACGCGCTACACCGGCGACGACGCCCCGCCAGATTTTTGGCCGATGCTTCTCGCGGAATTTGACGCCGCTGCTTTGCGCGCATGGGCGGCGGAGCTTGGCGTCGAAACGTTCGCCGCCAAAACTGGCCGCGTCTACCCGCGCGCACTCAAAGCCGCGCCGCTCCTTCGCCGCTGGGTGCAACGCCTCCGCGCGCAGGGTGTGCAGTTCGCCTTACGCCATCGCTGGACGGGACTGCGTGCAGGCGCGAACGTGGGTGTGCCGTGGCAAGTGGATTTTCAAGTCGCTGACGACCCGCGCACCCTCACGGCGGATGCCGTGATTCTCGCGCTCGGTGGCGGCTCGTGGCCGACCACCGGTTCCGACGGCGCTTGGGTTTCCGTGCTGGAAAAACTTGGCGTCGCCAGCGCACCGCTCGTGTCGTCCAATTGCGGCTGGGAATTTCCGTGGTCGCCCGCCGTGCTAACCGTCGCCGAAGGTCAGCCGTTGAAAAATATTTCCGCCCGCGTCGGCGATACGACTGCCACCGGCGAATTGCTCGTCACCAAATACGGACTCGAAGGCGGCGCGCTCTACCAACTCGGCTCCGCGTTGCGCGCGCAACGCGCGCCGGAACTCGTCATTGATTTCAAGCCCGCGCACACCGTCGCGCAACTCGTGCAGAAGCTCGGCACGGCGAGTGGAAATTTTCTCGCCGAAGCGCGTTCCCGCTGGCGGTTGAGCGACGCCGCGTTTGCCATTCTGGGTAATCTCCCATCGCCCGCGCCCTACGAAACTGCCGCCGCCCTCGCCACCGCCACAAAAAATTGCACGCTCAAACTCACGCGCCCGCGCCCGCTGGCCGAGGCGATTTCCTCTGCTGGCGGTGTGCGCTGGCGCGAACTCGATGCCGCGCTCATGCTGCGTCGTCTGCCGGGAATTTTTATCGCGGGCGAAATGATTGACTGGGACGCCCCCACCGGCGGCTACCTCCTGCAAGGCTGTTTCGCCACCGCCACCCACGCCGCCCGCAGCGCGCTGGCTTGGCGGCGAGGTTAAAACTATTCGTCGTAGCGAAACTCCGCACCCAGCCGGTCAATCATCAGTTTAAACTCGCCCGGCTCGGTCACGGTTTTGCTTTGGCGATTTATGAACGCCAAATCTTTCGCCGTGAGCGTGAAGGTGAGCGTCTTGGTCTCGCCGGGTTGCAGCCAAACTTTCTGGAACGCGCGCAGCCGCTTGCCGGGCGGCGTGAGGCTGGCGACGAGGTCGTGCGTGTAAAGTTCCGCGACTTCTGCGCCGTTGAGCTTGCCGGTGTTCGTCACGTCCACGGTCACGGCGAGCTTGCCGTCGCGTTTCAGCACGGGCGAACTCAACTTGAGATTGTTGAATTCAAACTTCGTGTAGCTCAAGCCGAAGCCAAATTCCCACTGCGGCGAGAGATCGCCCTTTTTGAAACCAGCGGGCGGCTCGTTCTCGGCGCGGCGATCCATGAACTTGCGGTCGTAGGTCACGAGATTGTTCGCGGCCTTGGGATACGTGAACGCCAGCTTGCCGCTTGGATTCGCGTCGCCGAACAAAATATTCGCCAGCGCGCGCGCGCCTTGGCTCGCAGGATTGCCCGCCCACAGAATCGCCCGCGCCTGCGGCACGAGTTCGCGCACAATGCGCGGGCGACCTTCGGCGAGCACGAGAATCACTGGCTTGCCGGTGGCGGCGAGCTTGCGCGCGAGGTCTTGCTGGCCGCGCGGCAGATTCAAATCTTCGATGTCGCCCACGGCTTCCGCGTAAGAATCTTCGCCGAGGCAGACAACAATGGCATCCGCGTTCGTCGCATCGTTGAGTGTGTCATCCAAATCAATTCCCTTGCCGGAAAAATCCACGCCGCGATGAAACGTCACGTTCGTCGCGTCCAATTTTTCTTCCAGCGCGCGGCGGATTGTCAGCGTGTCCGCCGGAAAATATTTCGTCTCGTGTCCCTGCCACGTGTAGCTCCAGCTTCCGTGCAGCGCGCTCAAGCTGTCCGCCGCCGGGCCGCACACGAGAATTTTTGCGGACTTCGCGAGCGGCAAGTCGCCGTCGTTCTTAAGCAGCACGATGCTTTCTTCGGCGGCTTGCAGCGCGACAGTTTTGTATTCAGGGCGATTCCAGTCCGCGCGTTTCGCCGCGTCGGGCAAAGGATTTTTCAGCAAGCCCACGTCGCGCTTGAGCTTGAGGATGCGGCGGACGGATTCGTTGATGCGCTTCTCGGAAACTTTTCCCTCGCGCACGAGTTCGGCGAGGTCGTGCGGAAACGAATACTCCGTGGGAATCATGCTCATATCTATGCCCGCCTCGACGGCGATGCGCGCCGCGTCCTTCTTCGTCGCCGCCGCGCCGTGCCAGCTTTCGAGGTGCATCACGTCTTCCCAATCCGAGACGATGACGCCGTCGAAGCCGAGTTCGCCGCGCAGAATTTCCGTGAGCAAGTAGTGGCTCGCGTGAACTGCCTCGCCATTCACCTCGCCGGAATTCGCCATGATCGTGCGCGCGCCCGCCTTTACGGCGTCGCGGAACGGCGGCAGAAAATATTCGCGCAGATACCAGTCGGGCATCAGCGCCGGCGAACGGTCGCGTCCGCTGAACGGAAGCGAATATGCCATGTAGTGCTTCGCGCACGCCGCCATGCCGGACGCGGCGAGGTTCGTGCCTTGAAAACTTTTCACAACCGTCGCACCCATGACGCTCGCGAGGAACGGGTCTTCGCCGAACGTCTCGTTGAAGCGCGGCCAGAGCGGTTGACGGCCCACGTCCAAGTCCGGCGAGAACGACCAGCGAATTCCGGCGGCGCGCGTTTCAGCAGCGGATATTTCCGCTGCGCGACGCATCAGATCCGGGTTGCGTGTTGCGGCCATGGAAATGTTCTGCGGAAAAATCGTCGAGCCGATGACGTAAGTCGCGCCGTGAATGGAATCAATCCCGTGAATCAGCGGGATTTTTTTGTCCGTTTGCGCGACGACGCCCTGCACGTTCGTGAAAACGTAGTTCCATTCGTCGAGCGTGAGCGCGTGATCCACGCCGGTGTTGAGAAACGAGCCAACGTGATTCGTTAGGATGGCCTCGCGCAACTTCGCGTCGTCCAGCTTGATGGGCGACGAGCCTTTGACCGCGATGTGTTCCAGTGTGATCTGCGACATCTGGCCGACTTTTTCTTCGAGCGTGAGCGAGCGCAGAAGTTTTTCCAGCTCCGCGTCTGTCTGCGCGTAGCTACGCGTGGCGACGGCGAACGTGGCGAGAATCAAAAAGGATTTTTTCACGCCGCGAACTCTGCCCGCAAGACCGCGCCGCGCCAAATAGTTTTTTGAAACTAGGTCGTGAACGCAGGCTTGATTCCCGCGCGCAATCCCCGTCTCATCTGCCTCGCTATTTCGCCGCCATGAAAACCCTGCACCTCTACCTCACGCGCCAAGTCGTCGCGACGTTGTTGCTCACGGTGGCGGTATTTACGTTCGTCT
>JBJOPC010000135.1:0-4673 GCA_046050965.1 Verrucomicrobiota bacterium
ATTTTTTGGGTATTTCCAGTTGATTCATTTGCGGTGGAATCAATGGTTTCGGATGCGACCATGATTTCGGGTGAGCCGTTGAAGCGTCTTGGCGGGTTGGCAATCGCCGGGCAAGCGATATGTTGCGGAATCTGTGCGGTAATCGGGTTGCGCGGGTTACTCACGGCGCGCGGATTTGGTTATGGAATCCTCGTGTTGGCTGCGTTTGTGCTCAGTTTGTTTGCCGGTTTTCGCACGAACGTAGTTTATTTGGCTGTGCTTTTTTGTTTGCTGTTTTGGCTAGAAGGTTTGGCGCGGACGCGGTGGTTGCCGATTCTTGCTGGTATTATCATTGTCGCGTTCCTCGCAGTTCTGCCAATTGTGGATCGCTTGCCGCTATCATTCCAGCGGTCATTGAGTTTTTTGCCGGTGAATATCAGCCCAGTGGTGGCTGCGGATGCTCGAGCTTCTACGGAATGGCGGTTGGCCATCTGGCGGCAGATGTGGCCGGAAGTTCCACGTTATTTATGGCTCGGCAAGGGCTTTACTTTTAATGGGCGTGATTTAGAGTTTGCCGAGTTGAAACAGCAACTTGGGAATGGTGAACAGGGCGAAGTTTCCCGTCTGTCAGGCGATTACCATAGCGGACCTTTGTCGTTATTGATTCCATTTGGGCTGCCTGGGATGTTGTCGTTTATCTGGCTACTGTTGGCTGGGCTTCGAGCACTGCATCGAAACCGTATTTACGGCGACGCTGGCTTGCGAACTATCAATAATTTTCTATTCACGATTTTTTTGCTGCGAGCGTTTTTCTATTTCGTCGTCTATGGCTCACTTTACACTGATTTACCGGTGCTCCTCGGAGTTCTCGGGCTGAGCATCAGCCTCAACGGCGGCATTTGTTCGCCTCAAAAAAAGTTGGCGAGCCAACCACCAACCACTTTCCGTCCGCGCATTTCTTGACGCTCAAATGCGCGGCTGATATTTTCGTCGCTCGTTGCGGTGCAGATTTTTCTCAAATGCCTGTCGAAACTAATCCATTCTCGTTGGTCGTGATCTTGGCGATTGCGGCCTTGGGCTTCGCGGTTGGCCCGCTGGTCGCGGCGTATGCGTGGGCGATTTTTTTCTCGCCGCGCAAACCCGGGCAGGAAAAGCAGGCGACTTACGAATGTGGTCTCGAATCAAAGGGCGATGCGTGGATTCAGTTCCGTTCCGAATACTACCTTTACGGCATCATCTTTCTCGTGTTCGACGTGGAGACGATTTTTCTTTTGCCGTTCGCCGTGGCGTTCACCGGACTGGGCGTGGGCGCGTTCATTTCCTTGATGACTTTTCTTTTTCTGCTGGCTGTCAGTTTGGTTTGGGCGTGGAAAAAAGGAATTCTCGTTTGGAAATGAACTGAATGGACGAAGGACTTAAAAGTGAATTGAGCAAGCAGGGCGTGTTCACCACCACGCTCGGCGAGGTCTATAATTGGGGGCGCAAGAACTCCGTTTGGCCGCTGCAATTCGGCCTCGCCTGTTGCGCCATCGAGATGATCGCGACGAGCATGGCACGTTACGACCTAGCGCGGTTCGGTGCGGAAGTTTTCCGTCCGTCGCCGCGTAAGGCGGACTTGATGATTGTGGCCGGCACGGTCACGAAGAAGATGCTCCCGCAGGTAGTTCGCCTTTTCAATCAGATGCCCGAGCCGAAATACGTCATCGCGATGGGCGCGTGCGCGATTTCCGGTGGGCCGTTCAAGCAGGGCTACAACGTGCTCAAGGGTGTTGACCGTTTTATTCCGGTGGACGTGCACATCCCCGGCTGCCCGCCGCGTCCCGAGGCGCTCATCGAGGCGTTTCTGGCATTGCAGAAGAAGATTGATGAGCAGCAACTCACCGGCGAAAACCGTCCGCGTCATCTGAACGCCGACACGCCCGGCGAATATCCCGTGCCCGAATTTGGCGAACATGATTTAGTGCCGCCGTTTAATCCAGCCGTGTGGAAGAAGCCCGAGTTCGTTCGCTGAAATGGAAACTCTCGAACAACTCAAAGCGCGGATTGAAGCCGCAGTTCCCGGCGCGAGCGTGGCGATTGTCGCCAACGATTCGCCGTCGGCGCAGCGCTCGTTGCTCGTGGACGCGGCGCACGGTTTCGCTGTCGCCAAATTTCTGCGCGACGACGCGGAGTTGAATCTGGATTACTGCTCGAACGCCACGGGCGTTGACTGGCCGGAAGCCGAGCTGACCGAGAAAATCAAAGTCAAACAAGTCGTGGATGGCGTGGAGAAGGAAGTCGAGGAAGTGAAGAAGACGCTGCGCCCCGCGTATCTCGAAGTCGTCTATCACCTCTACTCGATGACGAAGAAGCACGGGCCGGTCATCATCCGGATGCGCACGGAGAACCGCACGGACAAGGTCACGCTGCCATCGCTCACGCCGCTCTGGCGCAGTTGCGAATTTCAGGAGCGCGAGATTTTCGACCTCTACGGCATCGTGTTCGACGGACATCTCGACTTGCGCCGCATCCTGATGTGGGACGAGTTCAAGGATTTTCCGATGCGCCGCGATTACGTCGAACCGGATGATTTCGATTACGAACCGACGCCGCATGACGACGTTTTGGAGCGCGTGAAAGCGCGGCAAGCGCCGGAGGTGAAAACGTGAGCGCCGTCGCCGAAATTTTGCCACCGAAGAATTACGAGGTGAAGCACAAGCGCGACGCCAGCGGCGACGCGGAGTTGCTGGAGATTTCGCTCGGGCCGCATCATCCGTCCACGCACGGCGTGTTCCGCATGGACGTGGTGCTGGACGGCGAGCGCGTGGTGAAGCTCAAGCCGGTGTTCGGCTACCTGCATCGCAACCACGAGAAGATCGCTGAGGGCACGAGCTATCTGTCCTCGATGCCTTACACCGACCGGCTCGATTATTTTTGCTCGCTCACGAACAACTGGGCTTACGCGCTCGCGGTCGAGAAGCTCGCGGGGCTGCAAGTTCCCGAGCGTGCGGAATACATCCGCGTCATCACCGCCGAGCTTACGCGTCTGCAAAACCACGTCTGCCTCATCGGTTTTCTCATGCAGGACATGGGCGCGCTCGGCACACCGTTGATGTATGCGTTCCGCGAGCGCGAGAAGATTTTGGATTTGTTCGAGTCGCTGACCGGCGCGCGGATGATGTGCAATTACATGCGCTTCGGCGGCTGCCGCTGTGATTTGCCGCCGGGTTGGTTGGAGCAAACGCAGAAAATCGTGGACGAATTTCCCAAGTTCCTCGATGAGTTCGAGGCGTTGCTGACCGGTAACGAAATCATCATCGCGCGCGCGCAAGGCGTCGGTGTGTTGTCGAAGGAACTCGCCATCAGCGCAGGCGTGACCGGGCCGATGTTGCGCGCGAGCGGCGTGAACTACGACCTCCGCAAGGTGGACAAATACGGCATTTACGACCGCTTCGAGTTCCGTGTGCCGCTCGGCGAGCACGGCGACGTTTACGACCGCTATATGATCCGCGTGCTGGAGATGCGCGAGTCGCTGAAAATTTTACGCAAGGCGCTTGCGGACATCCCCGCCGGAGCGATCGTTGACCCGAAGGCGCGGCTGCGTGGTTTCCGTCCGAAGGTGGGCGAGGCTTACGGTCGCATCGAAGCACCGAAGGGTGAGCTTGGGTTTTATCTCATCAGCGACGGCTCGCCGAATCCGTATCGCTACCGCGTGCGCCCGCCGAGTTTCATCAACCTGACGATTCTCGAAGATATGTGCGTCGGGCAGACGATCGCGGACGCGGTCATCACGTTGGGCAGCGTTGATATTGTGTTGGGCGAAGTTGACCGATAAATTTTTTATATGTTAGGCGAAGGCATCATCAAAGGCATGGGCGAGACGGCGAGGAACTTTTTTGGTTCTTACGTCAGCGACGAGCGTTTGACGACCGTGCAGTATCCCGAGGAACAATCCGCGCCCATCGAGAACACACGCCAGTTTCCGTTCCTCGTCTATGACGGCGATTCGGACAAGGGTTTGCGCTGCGTCTCCTGCCAGATTTGCGAGAAGGAATGTCCGCCCAAGTGCATCTATATCGTCAAGAGCAAGGACAAGAAGCCCGACTACAAGGGGCAGATGCAGCTTTATCCCGTCACGTTCGACATCGATTTGTCCGTCTGTATGAGCTGCGGCATCTGCGCCGAGGTTTGTCCGTTCGAGTCCATCAAGATGGACACCGACTTCAAATTCGCGACCAGCGACCGCTTCGGCGGCTTGCTCGTCAACAAACATCAGCTCGCGAAGTCCAACGACCATTACCGCAAAATCCATCCGACCGACGCCGCTGCGTCCGACGCCGCGCTCGCGGTGGAAGTCGCCAAAGCGCAAGCCAAGGCGAAGGCTGACGCGGAAAACAAAGCTAAAGCAGCCGCCGAAGCAAAAGCGAAGGCCGTTGCTGCGCCAGCCGCGCCCGTCGCCACCGCATAAAATGATTTCTTCCCGCACAACTAAATGACCGAAGCCCTCGACCAAATCTTCATCAACCTGAAGCATTGGCTGCTCGGCTTCGTGCCGGACGAGTGGCGCGGCCTTGCGTCCATCGTGCTGTCCATCACGCCGGTGTTCGTGGTGTTTCCGGGATTGTTCGCGCTCGTCACGGTCATCGAGCGCAAAGGGCTTGGCCGGATTCAAAACCGTTACGGTCCGAATCGTGTCGGTCCGTTCGGCTTCTTAC
>JBJOPC010000136.1:0-4615 GCA_046050965.1 Verrucomicrobiota bacterium
GAAGAGCAGCACAAAATTTTGTTGGCGAAAGGGCCGGGTCGCGTGTCGCCGTTCATGATTCCCATGCTGATTCTGAACATGGCGTCGGGGATGTTCTCGATGTATTACAAATTGCGCGGGCCGAACGTGGCGACTTGCTCCGCTTGTGCCACGTCCACGCACGCTATTGGCGAAGCGTGGCGCACCATCAAGATGGGCGACGCATCGGCGATTTTTGCCGGCGGCTGCGAATCCACCATCGTGCCGCTCGGCATTTCCGGTTTCTGTGCCATGCGCGCGATGAGCACCCGCAACGACGATTCGCTGCACGCGTCCCGCCCGTTCGACAAAGAGCGCGACGGTTTCGTGATGGGCGAAGGTTCAGGCGTGTTGTGCCTCGAAGAATTGGAACACGCCAAAAAGCGCGGCGCAAAAATTTACGCGGAACTCGTCGGCTACGGCAACACCGCCGATGCCAACCACATCACCTCGCCCGCGCCCGAAGGCGAAGGCGCGGCGCGCTGCATGAAGATGGCGTTGAAAAACGCGGGCTTGAACCCTAGCGACATCGCTTACATCAACGCCCACGGCACGTCCACGCCGCAAGGCGACGTGTGCGAGACGCAAGCCATCAAGACCGTGTTCGGCGACCACGCGCGCAAAGTCGCCGTGAGTTCCACCAAGGGCGCGACTGGTCATATGCTCGGCGCGGCAGGCGCAGTCGAGACCATCGCCTGCGTCCTTGCGATTAAGAACGGCATCATCCCACCGACGATCAATCTCCAAAACCCCGACCCGGACTGCGACCTCGACTACGTGCCCAACGTCGCGCGGCAAGCGAACGTGAACGCCATCGTGAACAACTCCTTCGGCTTTGGTGGCCACAACGCGAGCGTCATCGCGAAAAAGTTCGTCGGGTAAAACTCAACACCTTTTTTTATGGCCAACACGAACCTGGTTTTCATTGGCATCAAAGGTTCCGTGCTGGCGTTTGATAAACAGACGGGCGAGCGCGTTTGGACGCAGAGTCTCAAAGGGAGTGAATTTGTCTCGTTGCTCGTAGAACGCGACGCTGTGTTCGCCAGCGCGCAGGGTGAAATATTTTGCCTCGATCCAGCCACCGGCGAAGTGCGCTGGAAAGACGGACTGCGTGGTTACGGTTACGGCCCGGCAAGTCTCGCCTCAAACAACGGCAACTCCGATTCAGCGGCAGCAGCGGCGGCGATTCGTCAAGCGGCGGAGCAGGCGACCAGCGCAACCACGGCTTCGCACTGAACTTCCAGTTCAGCGCATCAACTTCTTCTCGAGCAACCCCACGGTCTGGCGGACGCCGGTGTCCACTTCCATGCGGCCTTTCACTAGGCGACACGCGTGGATGACCGTGCCGTGGTCGCGCCCACCGAAGGCTTCGCCGATGCTGATGAGCGAGCTTTGCGTCATCTCGCGCGCGAGATACATGGCAATCTGCCGGGGAAATGCGATGTTCTCCGGGCGGCGCTTGCTGGTCATGTCGGCGATACGGATGTCGAAATGCTCGGCGACTTTTTTCTGGATGGCTTCGATGTTGATGGCGAAACGACCTTCCTCGTGCAGCACTTCGCGCAGCAAGCTCTCGACGACATCAATGGAAATCGGCTTGCCCGTCAGCGAGGCGTAGGACGCCACGCGGATGAGCGCGCCTTCGAGCCGACGGATATTCGTGCGAATGCGGTGCGCGAGGAAATTGATGATGTCCTCCGGCAATTCCACGCCCATGACCTTGGCTTTCTTCTGGAGAATCGCGAGGCGCATTTCCACATCCGGCGGCTGGAGATCAGTGACCAAACCCCACTCGAAGCGCGAGACGAGGCGTTGTTCGAGCCCTTGGATTTCGCTGGCGGGACGATCGCAAGTGAGGACGATTTGTTTGTGCTCCTCATGCAGCGCGTTGAAGGTGTGGAAAAATTCTTCCTGAATCCGTTCCTTGCCGGAGAGAAACTGGATGTCATCAATCAACAGCACGTCGGTCTGCCGATATTTTTTGCGGAACTTTGCGAGCGAGTTGTTCTGAATGGCCGTGATGAATTCGTTCGTGAACTTCTCGCTGGAGACGTAGGCCACGCGCGCATTTTTCTTATGGGCGACGACGTGCTGGCCGATGGCTTGGAGCAGATGGGTTTTGCCGAGACCGACGCCGCCGTAGAGGAACAGCGGGTTGTAGGCTTTTCCCGGCGACTGTGCGACGGCTTTGGCTGCCCCGTGCGCGAAATTGTTGTTCGGTCCCACGACGAACGACTCGAAGGTATTTTTGGGGTTGAATACCGCTTCGACCGCCGTGCTGTTGCGGTCGGCGACTTCCGTTTTGGCGGGCGCAAGCGTGGCGGCCGTGCCGGTGTTGCCGCCGACGGGGTTTTCCGCGATGGCAAATTTGACGGCGATTTTGCGCCCGGTGTTGTGCGCGAGAATGTCTTGGATGAGCGAGAGGTAATTGTCCGTGAGCCAAACTTCGCAGAAATCGTTCGCCACGAGCAGTTGAATCTCGTGATCGTTGAGCGCGCCCACGCGGATGGGAGCGAACCACAGGTTGAAAATATCTTCGCTCAACATGGAGCGGAGTTTTTCGCGCGCGGCGCTCCAGATGGTTTCGACGGAGGGTTCGGATTGCATGCTCATTTGCCTGACTTCACAGGCTTTTATTCACTGCGGCGCGTCACCCAATCGTGACACTTCCAACTGACCGGCCAACTTCACAGAGCAGCAGACTCACTGGCGAAACCTTCGCAAAACCCGACGGGCGGACAAAAACTAAAATCAATGCTCGCGGCAAAACCCCTGTTTTCCAGCGGAATGATAAACTTCCGACACTAACTTCCACCCCGACCGTGTTCTCTGCACTGCGCGTCCGGCATTTTTTCCGGGGCGCGGGTGACTTTTTAGACGAAGTCTCCGCGCGATTCTACTACAACATATTAAACTTTATTCACGAGTTATTCACAACGGGCGATTCGCTCAATAAAAACGCAAATTTCACTCACACTGCCTCGTCGCCCGTCTCGCCCGTGCGAATACGCACCGATGACTCAATCGCGCTGACAAAAATTTTCCCGTCGCCAATCTTGCCCGTCTTTGCGCCAGTGATGATGGCTTTCACCGCTGCGTCCGCTTGCGCGTCGGCCACGACGATTTCCAATTTAATTTTCGGCAAGAAATCCACCGTGTATTCGCTGCCGCGATAAATTTCCGTGTGGCCTTTTTGGCGTCCGAACCCTTTGACCTCGGTCACCGTCATGCCAGAAATGCCTAATTCTGCTAGGGATTCTTTCACATCCTCCAACTTGAACGGCTTGATGATGGCTTCGATTTTTTTCATGTGAGCGGGTGCGGATACTAGCCCGACTTCCATCGCTGTAAATTGGAAATTGGTTTTCTGCGTAAAATTTTTTCGTTGACGCGGTGCGTTCGGAAAAAATCTCCGTGAACGTTCGAAAAATCGTTCGCGCTTGCAATCTTTTACCAAAAAAACTTCGCGTGTGTGCTGCGCATACGTCGTGAAGCTACGAAATTGTTCGAGAAAATGGAAATTTCTGGCGACAGCGTGAGGTTTGCTACACGAGCGATTCAGGCCGAGTTCTTCACAGGGATGAAAATGGTGTGTCTTCCGTGTTCCTTGGTGTTTGGCGGCAGGTTTTCACGCCCCAGTCTTACCGTCCCTGCAATTTCGCCCGCACCAGCTTGCACTGGCCGTAATCGTATTTGCCGCCGAGCGCCTCGACCACGCCGCCGAGATTGCCGAAGCCACGCTTGGCGAACTCCGCCGCAATTTCACATTGTGCATCGGGGCTGACGAGTGCGTTCACGTCCACGGTTTCGCCCGCGTGCATGGCTTCTTCGAGATGGCCGTAGATGGTGCTCATCTTCAGCCCGCGCACGTCGGCGATTTCCTGCACGGTTTTGCCGCTGCGATAAAAATGCAGCGTCTCGCGCATGGTGTCGTTGAGCGAACTACGGCTCGGCACACGCGCGGGCAAAATTTCTTCGGCAAAGATCTGGCGCGCGTTCGTCTGCAAGTGCGCGGCAATCTGCTCCATGAACACCGCGCCGAACTCGCGGAGTTTTTTCTCGCCCACGCCGCTGATGCGCGCGAACTCGGCGTCGCTGGCCGGATAGAGTCGCGCCATCTGCCGCAGCGCGACGTCGGAGAAAATGATGTAGGACGGCACGCTGCGTTCGTCGGCGAGTTGCTTGCGGAGAATGCGGAGTTTGTCGAAGAGCAGTTCGTCGCAGGCGATTTCTCCGGCGCGGTGTGTCTGGGTTTCCGTGGGCGCGATGGGTTTGGTGAGCGTGATTTTCTGGCGCAGCTTGAGAGCGGCGAGAACTTCCTCGGCGAAAATCTGCCGCGCGTTGGTCTGCAAATGTGCGGCGATCTGCTCCATGAAAACCGCGCCGAACTCGCGCAGCTTTTTCTCGCCCACGCCGCTGATGCGCGCGAACTCGACATCGCTGGCTGGATATAGCCGCGCCATCTGCCGCAACGCGACGTCGGAGAAAATGATGTAGGACGGCACGCTGCGCTCGTCGGCGAGCTGCTTGCGGAGGATGCGGAGCTTGTCGAACAGTAACTCGTCGCAGGCGATTTCTCCGGCGCGGTGCGTTTTGG
>JBJOPC010000137.1:0-10563 GCA_046050965.1 Verrucomicrobiota bacterium
CGACGATGCCGAGTTCGTAATCTTCTTTTTCCAGCAGCGGTTGATACGAGACGACTTGCTTCATGTCGCGTGCGGCTTTGAGCGCGGTGAAGACGAGTTCCTTGAGCTTCGGCACGTCGAAGGGTTTCAGCAGATAATCATACGCGCCGTATTTCATCGCCTCGATGGCGGTCTGCGTCGTGCCGTAAGCGGTCATCAAAATGACGAGCAACTTCGGCTCGGTCTGGCGGAGTTTGCGCAGCGTTTCGAGGCCGGTCATGCCGCCCATGCGAATGTCCATGAGCACGAGGTCGGGCTTGAATTTGGGAATGAGTTTCAAACCCTCCTCGCCGCTCGACGCGGTGGCGAGTTCGAGTTCGGCGGAATCAAAAATGCGACGGAAGGAATACTGCACGTCCTCCTCGTCGTCTATCAGAAGCAACTTCGACATGGGGAGGAGAGTAAGCGAGCGCGGCGGCGAATCAATGCGGCAGTTGGCCGTCGCTCCGCAAATTTCACAAACCTAGCGCGCGATAGAAGCGGCGGAGTTGACCACCGGGATTGTTGGTGAAGTTGAGCACGCCGTTGGTCAGCGAGTTGGTGGCGATGGGCGTCCACGCGTTGGTGAGGTTGAGGTTGGTGCTGGCTTGGAGGACGAGTCCGTTGAGCGCCGTGCCGGTGACGATGCAACTGAACTGGCCGTTGGTGAGCCAGCGCGGATTGGTGAGCCGCAGGCTGGTCACACCGTAGGCGACGTTCCAGGAGACGGTGTTGCTTAAATTTTTCGCGGGGTCGTTGAGGACGAGCGCGGTGGTGTCGCGCACGGCGGCGAGGACGGTGTGGTTACCGTTGGTAAATTTGCTGGGCAGGAAAGTGAAGCTCAAGTTCGTCTGGTTGGGTGCGGCGACGCCGTTGGTGAACCACTGCACGAATAAGTTGTGCGTGGTCGGCTGAAGTTTGGTGAGGCTGAAGGTCAACGACTGCGTAGTGGTGAGGGTGGGATTGTTTGTGGCGGGAAAAGTATTTTCAAACGGGCGCAAGCTTTGGTAGCAGGTCTTCACGAGGGCTTCGGAACAAATTGGGCAGAAGGCCTGACCATAAACGCGCATCTTGCAATTAATTGTGGGGCGATACCAATTGGTGCTGTATTGCGCTCCGACAAAAATGCCCGGAAGACCTTGGTATTCTGCATTGGTTGTGGGGAAGCCTGCGAGGGCAACATCTGGGTCAATCCATGCATTCCAAGGAATGTTCGTGAGAACGAGGTTAGTCGTGGCATTGGCACGCTCGATTGGGATGAAGCCGGGAAAGGGCGTTTCATATTCATCGGCTAAACTCGCGAACGCATGGCCGGATTCGTGAACTACTGTTTCAGCCAACGCGACTGACGCGATGCAAAACGCCAGCGGGTCACTCGCGCTGGTCGGTTGGCCGGAGCCGCCGGCTTGAGCGTCGTTGACGAGGACGATGAGCAGGCGGTTGGTGGTGGAAATTTTCGGCAGCAGATTTGTGGCTAAGGAAAATTGATTCGTGTAGAGCGAGAAGTTGGTGAGGAGGTTGGCGATTTTTCCTTTGCCGAGATTGTAGCTGGCGGAGCGGTCGTTGGGCGGGATGGTGATGCTGTTGCTCACGCTATTGAAGGTGGCGCTGAAGTAGGTGAGGTTCGTGTTGCCGCTGGCGGAATGGTTCGCGCCAGAGTTGGTGGAGGGAACGCTGATGGCGTAGGCGTTGAAATAATTGCTGTATTCGGAGTAGGGCGTGGTCGCGAGGAGATTGCTGGCGGAGAGCGCGGCGTCGTTGGTGAACTGCGCGAGTTGGTTGGTGCGGTAACCTTCGGCAAAGAAAATCAAATTGATGCGGTTGTCGGCGGGGCCGTTGGTGCGCAGCGTGGTGATGGTCTGGGCGCGGGAGAACAATGCGGCTGATAGCAGCGCGGCGGTAAAAATATTTTTCAAGCGCGAGTTCATGGGAACGCGAGGCGGAAAAAGCGTTGGCCGTTGGTGCGGGTGACGATGACGGAATAATTCGTGCCGCTGGTGACAGCGGAATTCGTGACGCTGTTCCAGACGATGACGGGCAGGAGGTTGGTGGTTTGCTGGAGCGCGAAGCCCGCGAGATTGGTCGGCCACGCGAGCGTGAGTTGCGTGAGGTTGGTGGTCGGCATGGACGCGACGAGCGTGGGCGTGGCGCTGGCGGCGACGACGGCAGAAAATTCGGAGGTGTTGTTGTTCGCGTCGGTGGCGGTGGCGGTGATGCGCTGGCCGGGCAGGGCAGGGACGGGCAGCACGAGCGCGAAATTTCCCGCCGCGCAACTGGCGGTGGTGACGTTGGTGAAACCGGCGAACGACTCGCCTTGGTAAAACGTGGTGCTGGCATCAAGAGCGTTGGTGAAAAATTCCAGCGTGAAGGTTTGGCCGCTCGCGCTGTTGAAAGTTCCGGCGACGTAGAGCCGGGTGCCGTCGCAGTAAGCGGTGGTTAGCACGGGATAATTTTGCAGGTTGTTCGCGCCGATGTCGCTGTCGCAACTATCGTTGACGGTCGGAGAGAGCGGAGCGGATTTGGCGTCGAGGCTGATGCCGAGGCCGGAGTAACTGCCCACGCCACCGTTGTGGTAAATGGCATTGCCGCTGATGAGCACGTTGGTGTTGCCGAAAACTCCGCTGACGAGATTGCGCACACGCACACCGCTGCGCTGGGAGAGGCGCGCGTTCGCGAGGACGTTACCCGCGATAATCGTGCCGACGCAACCGCCGTCGGTGCGGAGTTCCACGCCGTTCCATTCGTTGCCGAGCGCGCCGAGCGTGGCGGTGACGCCGATGAGGTTGCCTTGAATCACGGAGTTCGACGCGCCGGTGTCGCCGATGCTGATGGCGTCGCGCCAGTTGGCGGCAATCAAATTGCCCTCGCCGGGGTTCGCGCCGCCGATGACCGTGCCGGGCGCAGCGGTGATGTCTATGCCGCCGCCGGGATTGTTCGTGGGATTGCCGGAGGCGTTGGTGTAAGTGAGCAGCGTGGTTCCGTTCGGCAGGCTTAACGTGCCGTTCAAATCCGTGCCCAGATAATTCCCTTGAATGACATTCGCGCTGGCGAGGTTGCTCTGGATCAAAATGCCCGCGAGTCCGTTGCCGGAAATAATATTCCGCGCCGCGCTGGAGCCGATGGTGTTGCCGGGCGCGTTGTCGAGGCGGAGGCCTTGCGCGAAATTTTTCAGCGCGCTCGTGCCGCTCACGTCCGTGCCGATGAAATTGCCGAGGACGAAATTGTTGGAGGCGACCGCGCCGTTGAAGAAGACGCCGGAGTTCGTGTTGCCAGAAATTAAATTGCGGTCGCTGACGTTTGCGCCGCCGATGGTGTTGGCGGTGGCTTCGAGCAACACGCCGAACTGCGCGTTGCCGAGACTGCGCGTGCCGGAGGCGTCCGTGCCGATGAAATTGCCGGTGACGCGGTTGTTCGCCGCGTTGGAAGTGAGGAGCAAACCGCTCTGCGGGTTGCCGGAAATCACGTTGCCGGGGCCAATGGTGTTGGCGTTGGCTTTGATGACGGTCACGCCGTAAGTGCCGTTGCCAAGCGCGTTCGTGCCGGTGGCGTCCGCGCCGATGAAATTATTTTGCACGACATTGCCGACGACGAGCGAGAGCGGGCCGATGAGGACGCCGGAAAATCCGTTGCCGGAAATCACGTTGCCCGCCGCCGCCGTCGCGCCGCCGACAAGGTTGCTGACGGTGGTAGTGAGGTTCACGCCCACGCCGCCGTTGGGAATTTTGGCGAGGCCGTTGGACGACGTGCCGATGTAATTTCCCGCGATTTGATTGTTGCGCACGGTCGTGCCGTTGATGACCACGCCGTCCGTGCCGTTGCCGGAAATGAGATTGCGCGCGGCAGCGTTCGTGCCGCCGATTAAGTTGAACTGCGGCCCGGAGGAAACGGCGAACAGTAAAATGCCCGCCGCGCCGTTGCTCAACGCGCTCGTGCCGGTGGCGTTCGCGCCGATGAAATTTCCCTGCACGAGATTGCCGTTGCACGACTGGAGAAAATTCATACCTAGCCCGCCGTTGCCGGAAATCAGATTGCGCGCGCCCGCGACTGTGCCGCCGATGACGTTGCTGCTCGCGTTCGCCAGCAAGACGCCGTTCGTGGAGTTCGGCACACGCTTCGTGCCGGTCGGGTCGCAGCCGATGAAATTACCTTGGATTAAATTTCCGCCCGCGCCGGTGTTGAGCAGTAGCACACCGGAATCGTAGTTGCCGGAAATGACGTTGCGGTTCGTCGCGCTCGTGCCGCCGATGAGGTTGAACGGCGAGAGCATATTCACACCGCCCTGGCCGAGATTGCCCCAGCCGTTGGGCGCGGCGTTCGTGCCGGTCAAATCTGTGCCGAGAAAATTCGCCTGCACCACGTTGCTGCCCGCGCCTTCGAGCCGGATGCCGTCGCCGGAAAAACGGTTAATGCACAAGCCGCGCACCGTGCAGTTGGAGCCGACGATAAAAATACCGCTGAAGCCGCTGCCGCCCGCATTCGTGCCGTTGAGTTCCACGAGCGGTGTGCCGGCGTAATTCGTCTGCGTGGTGGCATCAATCGTCAGCGCGTTGCTCACGAGCTGGAACGGCGAGTTGGGCTTGATGGTCTTGCCACTGGTGGTGATGGCGAACGCGATGAAGTTGCTGCCGAGGGTGAGATTGGCGTTGCTGATGGCGGCGCGGAACGAACCGACGCCGGAGTCGTTGGTGTTGATGACGGTGAACGTGGCTGCGTCTGCGGAGTGCGCGCCGAGCCAGAATGCCAGCACTGCGCAGGCGCGGAAAACCCGCGAACCACGTCTGCTAATTTCCGGGAAAGGCATCGCCGGAAGGTAGCGTCGCGGAGCGTTTTCCGCAAGGGGAGTCAGTTGGGGATTTATGGGGAGGCCGGGCAAGGTTCGGTGGAAATTTTCTCGCCAAGCTTCCGTGCGGGTTTTACTTTGCGCGCCGTGAAAAATCATTTCCGCTCCGTCAAAATTTCCTTAAGCCTGCTCGCCGTGGTCGCGACCGCGCACGCTGGTTTGTTTTCCAAAAAAATGGTCGCGCCCGCTGCGCCTACGAATCCGCCGCCGCCCGTGGTGGTAGTGGAACCGCCGCCCGTCGTCGTCACGCCGCCGCCGCCCGCCACACTCGGCTGGGACGCGGAAGTAAAAGAAGCTCACCCCGAAATTGGCCAAGCCACGGCCGAGACCACGTTCTGGCTTACGAACACTTCCACCGTGGACGCCGTCATCAGCTCGGTCACGACCTCCTGCGGTTGCACCACCGCGCATTTGCCGCCGATGCCGTGGACGCTCACGCCCGGCGCGAGCGGCAAGATTGACGTGAGCATGAATCTCGCGGGCAAGACCGGCACGGTGGTCAAATCTATTACCGTCAATTCCACCGCTGGCACGAAGGCGTTGCAATTCCGCGTCGTCATGCCCGACCCGCAAGTGGCGCGCGACCGTAACATGATGGAAGCCACTGCGGATCGGCAGGCGATTTTCCACGGCACTTGCGCGAACTGCCACGTCACGCCGGGCGTCGGCAAAACGGGCGCAGAACTTTACAACGCCTCGTGCGGCATCTGCCATGAAGCGCAACACCGCGCGAGCGCCGTAGCGGACTTGCACAATTTGCAGCACCCGACCGACCGCGATTTCTGGAAGACGTGGGTCACTTACGGCAAGCCGCACTCGATGATGGCGGCGTTTGCGCAATCACAGGGCGGCCCGCTCACGCCGGAGCAGGTGGACTCGCTCGCAGATTTTCTCGTCACTGCTTTTCCGTCCCGCATCAAGACCGCGACGGAATGAGCGGCTTGTTCATCAGCTTTGAAGGTTCGGAAGGCAGCGGCAAATCCACGCAGGTTGTGAAGCTCGCCGGGCGTCTCGGCGAACTCGGCCACAAAGTTCGTGTCGTGCGCGAACCCGGCGGCACACCCATTAGCGAAGAAATCCGCCACCTGCTCAAGCATCATCACGCGAACCATAACATGACTGCCGAAGCGGAATTGTTGCTGATGAACGCCAGTCGCGCGCAACTCGTCCGCGAAGTTATTCGTCCGGCACTCGCGGACGGCGAAATTATTTTGGCCGATCGCTACTACGATTCCACCACCGCATATCAAGGCTATGGTCGCGGCTTGCCGATGAACCTCGTGCAGTCCGTGATTGATTTCGCAGTGGGCGACACGCGTCCGCAACTCACGTTGTTCCTGAAAGTTTCCGCTGCCGTGCGCGCCGAGCGGTTGGCGTCGCGGCAAGCCACATTGCCCTTTGTGCGCGACCGCATCGAAGAAGCCGACCGCGCGTTCTTTGAACGCGTCGAGCGCGGGTTTGATGCCATCGCTGCCGCCGAGCCGCAACGTGTGCAGGTGATTGATGCCAGTGGCGCACCTGTGGACATAGCCGTAGCTATCTGGGAAAAAATCCAACCCAAACTCCGTTAATCCGTTTCATAACTTCATGGTGGAGTTTTCAAGTTGTTTGGTTCTGGAATTAAATTCCTTCCTTCCCGCTTGAACGTCATGGCTGCACGTTGCAGTTTGATTGCTCCAATTTGAAACGCGTCGGATTAACTGGCAAGTGAGATTGCTCGCCGAAAACGCGCAATCGTCTCTTTCGCATATCAAAAGGCGTATTTATTGGGCGCGCGTTACATGACGCCATGTTTTATTTGGGATTTTATGTTTGGCAAATAACCTGCATTGACCTTGCGCAAGGAGGTTAGTGTGGGACATAGCCCGGCGCTGCATTACGGGCAGGCCGCCCTGAACACCCCACGCTCCCAAATCAAAAACCCGCCTATTTCTTACAGGCGGGTTTTTCTGTTTTCCACCGCCGACCAGCCCAGCGCGCTTGAGTTTTTTTGAAATTGCCGGCCCGCGATTTTTTATGGGTTAAGCCGCTCATCACTTTTGGCCAGCCGTCCGGAACGTGAATTGCCAAGCACTGCGACCGTGAGGGAGGAGGTTGTGAAACCAAGTTTGCTTGGATAAAAAACGACAAATGGGTGCGCAGAAAAAAACACCCCGGTCAGGCCGCAACATTCTTCACCCGGGTTTAAAAAAAGTGTTGATATATTTTCAGATGAGAGGAAAACAAGAGCGGTCAAAGGAGTTTGCCAAACCAGTGCAGCGAAAATCCCGGAAGAACTGCATCCGCGTCGCGTGATGAATCTGAAGTGGGAGCCGAGCCGCGTCAGAGTTGAGTAAAATTTTAGAAACCAAAAGAAGCCAAAGATGAAAAATCAAATCCCTCGAAGCCCTATGAAAAATGACCTGATGAAATCCCTCCGCCAACTGTTGACCGTCCTAACCCTGCTCATCCTGGTTACCGGCAAATCACTGTTCGCGGCTACGCCGTATGTGATGTCTGGCGGTGATTATTTGGAAAACTTTAACGGCTTGGGCGCGTGGACTGATAACTTTGCGAGCGGGACGGGCGCGGCTCCGTTCGGCTCTGTGGCTATCGTCACCGGCGGGACGATTCCCAACGGGACGAATACCACGGTGGCGACTACCACGTTTCAGGTGGCGACTAGCGCGTCCACTGGGATAGAGCGCGGAACCAACAATGCGTCGGGAAATACAAACTTGGTGTTTTTGGCAACTGGATCAACGGACAATGCCGCCGCCATCGCGGTGGATTTATTCTTGGATTTCACTGGGCGCACAGCCGGCACTTTGAGTTTTGATTACACCAACATCGTCAACTCCACCGGCAACCGCGCTGGCACTATCAAGGTCTACACCAGCACGAACGTTTCTGGTTCGGGCGTGACCAATTTCACCGAACTCACGGCGGCGTCGGTGAGTGCCACGAATGGTATCGCGTTCTCCGGCTCACGGTCAGCGATTACGCTGCCGACGATCTTCAACGGCGCGGCCACGGCGCGCATCCGTTTCTACTACTACAACGGTGGCCCGGCCACGGCCTCGCCCACAGGGTCGCGCCCAAAAATCGCGATTGATAACATCGCGGTCACGTCCACTTCCAGTTGCGCCTCGCCGACGACATCTACGCCGACCGCATCACCGAGCGCGGGCGTCTGTGCGGGCACTGCCTTCGTGCTGACGGAATCGGCGAGTAGCGGCACGGCTCCTTATGTCTACCAATGGAAAAAAGGCGGCGTGAATATCACCGGCGCGACTAATGCAACTTATACAAACTCTTCCCCGGTCGCTGGCGATTCCGGCACTTACACTTGCGACGTGACTTCCGCTTGCGGCGGTTCAGCGACCACCTCGGCTGGCTTGGCTGTCACGGTCACCGCCAATCTCACGCCTTCGGTTGGCATCACGTCGAGCGTTGGCACGAACACTTGCTCCAGCGCGACAGTCATCTTCACCGCCACGCCCACGAACGGCGGCGCGTCACCGACCTACATTTGGAAAACCAACGGCGTGGTGGTGGCCGGCGTCACCGGCAGCACCTACACGAACATCGCGGATTTGGTGAATGGCGAAACGATTGATTGCCGGTTGACCTCGTCGCTCGCTTGTGTGACGACTTCCACGGCGGACGCGGCAACGCTGACGATGACCATCACCGGCTCGGTTACGCCCGCGGTCAGTGTTTCTACCAGTCCTAGCACCACGATTTGCTCCGGCTCGACGGTCATCTTTACCGCTGTGCCGAGTGGCGGCGGTTCGACGCCCACTTACGTTTGGAAAACCAATACCGTCGTCGTGAGCGGCGTCACCGGCAGCACTTACACCAACCTCGGCACGCTGGCGAACGGCGCGACGATTGATTGCCAATTAACTTCCAGCGATGCGTGTGCGTCGCCCACAACGGCGAACGCTGCGACCGTGACGCTGACCGTCAACACCACGCCGAGCACTCCCACGCCCGCCAACAACGGCCCGGTCTGCGCGGGCGGCACGTTGAATTTGACCATGCCCACCGTGTCCGGCGCGACCTACAGTTGGACTGGCCCGAACAGTTTCACTTCGTCCGTGCAAAATCCGTCCATCGCGAATGTGACGACGGCCGCGAGCGGCACTTACACGAACACCGTCACGGTTGGCACTTGCACTTCGGCGGCAGGCACGACCGTCGCCACCGTCAATGCCGCTCCCAACGCGGTCATCACCGCTTCGCCCTCACTGATTTGTCCGCTTTCCACGGGTAACACCGCCACCATCGCGAACGTGGCTGGCTCAACTTACGGCTGGACCATTTCCGGCGGAACCATCACTTCCATCACCACGACGAACACTGTTACCTACACCGCTGGCGCCAGCGGCACGGCGAACTTGAGCGTGTCCGTGACCAACGTAGCCGGTTGCGTTTCCAGCAGCAGCAGCAACGTCACCATCGTGATTTTGGATTCCACGATCACCGTGGACAGTTCCGTCTGCGGCGGCGGCGCGGGCGATGTCGCCTCCGTGGCGAACGCTGGAGCGGGTTCCACTTACGCGTGGACCATCAGCGGCGGCACGATTAATTCCGGCACGACGACGAACACAATTACGTTCACACCCAACGCCAGCGGCACGGTCACGCTGGGTTGCACGGTCACCGTCGGCGGGTGCAATTCCGTCGGCAGTGCGAACAGCACCATCACTACCGCGCCGACTAAAGGCGCTTACTCAATGGCGTCCGGCAATTTCCTAGCCAACTTCAGCGACCTCTCACACTGGGGCAACGCTTTCGTCTGCGGCAGCGGCTCCGATCCGTGGACAAACGTCGCCGTCATCGGCACGGGCACATCCGTGACTAACGGAACCCGCACGACGAAATCTTCCGCAACCTTTGTCAGCGGAGTTTCCGGCGGTCTCCAACGCGGCACGAGCAATCTGGTGTTCCTCTCCACCGGCAGTTCGGCCACGCCTGAAGCGGTCGCGGTAGATCTACTGCTGGATTTCACCGGTCGCGACGCGGGAACGTTGAGCTTCGATTGGGCGGCTATTGACAACAGCGGCGGCACACGTCCGACCTCCCTCCGCGTGTTCTGGAGCATCGACAACACTAACTTTACCGAACTGACTGCCGCGCAAATCCTCGACGTGCAAAATCCCGGCGGCACTACTTCTGGGACAATTTCCGGCGTCGCCTTGCCTTCCGCCTTCAACGGCTCGGCTACGGCCAGATTGCGTTTCTACAACCACGCCGGCACGGTCACCGGCTCTGGCAATCGCGACAAAATCTCCCTTGATAACGTCGCCGTCACTTCCACCTGCGCTGGCCCGGCGATTTCCGCCTCCAGTTATTCCGTTAGCGAAAACAAAGGCGTCTCATTCAAACTGAACGACGCCAGCGTCCTCGCCCACACTACCGGCAACAGTCTCGCCCTCGGCGTCGTCTCGCCCTCGGCCAACGGTGTGACCGTCTCGCACAGCGGAACCAATATTTATTATCAAGGCGCGTTGACCGCGAACGACAGCTTCACCTACAGCGTCACCAACCTCTGCGGCGAGATTGCTTCGGCCACCATCAGCATCACCGCGACCAACGCCACCGGCCAGACCTCCGGCAACGTGACGCTCGTTGGTGGCAACGCGGTGCTGACCTTCTACGGCGTCCCCGGCGCGACCTACACCCTCCAAGTCTCCAGCGACTTGAGCATCTGGAGCGAC
>JBJOPC010000138.1:0-3933 GCA_046050965.1 Verrucomicrobiota bacterium
GCAATCCCGTTGTTTCTCGCCATCGCCATCGCCATCAAATGCAGTTCACCCGGCCCGGTTTTCTTCCGGCAAAAGCGCTCGGGCTTGAACGGCCAGCCGTTCTCCATGCTCAAGTTTCGCACCATGGTCACTAACGCCGAGCAGCTCCAAGCCGAACTCGCCGCGCTCAACGAAATGTCCGGTCCCGTCTTCAAAGTCACCAACGACCCCCGCGTCACGCGTTGCGGAAACTTCCTCCGCCAGACCAGCCTCGACGAACTCCCGCAACTCTGGAACGTCCTGCGCGGCGAGATGAGTCTCGTCGGTCCGCGCCCGCTGCCCGTCACCGAAGTCGCGCGCTTCGACGACGTCGCGCACCGTCGCCGCTTGAGCGTGCGCCCCGGCCTCACCTGCCTCTGGCAAGTGCGCGGACGCAACTCGATTTGCGACTTCAAAGAATGGGTGCGCTTGGATCTCGAATACATTGACAGTTGGTCGCTCTGGCTCGACGTGAAGATTTTGTTGCAGACCATTCCTGCCGTCCTCTTTCGCTCCGGCGCGAAGTGAGGGGGACTTGAACCGCTAATCTACGCTAATCAGAGGGGAAGCCTCCGTTTCATTAGCGTTTATTCGCGTAGATTAGCGGTTCAAAACTTGGCTGGCTTGAATTCAATCTCCGAAAAGTTTTTTCAACTTCGCCCGCGCCGCATCTTCCCGCGCGTTGACCGCCGCCGCGCCCAACCACTCGCGCCGCGCAAATTCAAAAAACTCGCAGAAATTTCCCGCCGCCTTTTCATACACCGGCTCCGCGCGCCGCTCGCGGCACTGCTGCGCCACCGCGCGGTCGTAGAAATGGCAGTTCAGGCAAATCCGCAAATCCGCGCGGCACTTCATGCACACCTCGCCGCGCCCCGGCTGGCCGTCAATCAGCCACGGCTCGCCGCAGTTTTGGCAATGTCGGTTCAAAGGCACGGCTATTTTGTAACCGCGCCACCCGCGCCGCGCACGGAGAAAAATCTGTAGTGCAATCCGGCTTGGAGCGCGGAGCATTGCTCCGCCAGTTAAACTTCGCCGCCTGAACTCGCGGAGCAATGCTCCGCGCTCCTGAATTTGTTTGCGTGTCAACCGCTGCGCCCGCCGCTAACTTTTCTCGCGTGACACAGACCCAACCATTGCGCGTCGTTTTCATGGGCACGGCGGAACTCGCCAGCGCCAGCCTGCGCGCCCTCGTCCGCGCGCCCAGCCTCACCGTCGTCGCCGTCGTCAGCCAGCCGGACAAACCTGTGGGTCGCAAACTCGAACTCCGCCCCACGCCCGTCAAGCAAACCGCCCTCGCCGAAAACCTCCCCGTCCTCCAGCCGCTGCGCGCCCGCGATGAAATTTTTCTCGCCGACTTAAAACAACTCGCGCCCGACCTCATCGTCGTTGCCGCCTACGGCCAGATTTTGCCGCAAGCCATTTTGGATTTGCCGCGCCACGGTTGCCTCAACGTCCACACTTCGCTGCTCCCCAAATTTCGCGGCGCGTCGCCCATCCAGACCGCGTTGCTCCATGACGAGCGCACCACTGGCGTGACCATCATGCGCATGGACGCCGGCCTCGACACCGGCCCCATCCTCACGCAACGCCCTACGGAAATTCTCGACAGCGACAACGCCCAAATTCTCCATGACCGCCTTGCGCAACTCGGCGCCGAACTGCTTGTCGAAACCATTCCCGATTACGTCGCCGGAAAAATTTCTCCGCGCCCGCAACCGAACGAAGGCGTGAGTCACTGCGGCAAAATCCACAAAGCCGACGGCCAACTCGATTGGAAATTGCCGGCGCGCGGGTTGTGGAATCGCCAGCGCGCGTTCACCCCGTGGCCCGGTGCGTTCACGCACTGGCAAGGCAAGCTGCTGAAAATCCACCAGGCCCGCGTGGTGAAAAACTCTGGTTCGCCCGGCGAAGTTTTGCGGGCGGAAGCAGGCGGCATCGTCGTCGGCTGCGGAGAAAACGCGCTGGAAATTTCCGAACTACAGCTCGAAGGCGGCAAGCGTTTGACCGCGCAACAATTTCTCCTCGGCCACCAACTCACGCCCGGCACAGTGCTGGAATTCAAAGTCTAGTGCCCGCCCGCCCGCGGCAGCGGGAATACCACATCCACTTCCTCCGGCATCACGCGCACATGGACGATGCCTGAAGGTGTGGTCACCTCGATGCGTTTCTGCAAACCGTGTGCCGACTCAATGTCCGTGAGGTCCACAATGGCGTGGACATCTTTTTCCAGCAGCACTTTCAAATCCTTGGCCGTCCCGCGCACCGTCACCTCCACTTGGCTGGGACGCACATGAAATTCCCGCACGTTGCCCGCCGCACTCATGACCGTGACCGGCACGACCAGCACCCGCGCCGGGGCGTTGAGCAGCGCGCCCGGTTCGCCGCCGCCTTCTTTGCGGATGGCAAACGACACCGTCACCCAAATCAAAATCGCCAGCACGAGCGAAAATAATTTTAACTGCCAGTCTTTGAAGAGGAGGTCGCGCAGCCACATAAATTATTTTCCCAGCGGCGCGTGAGCCGACGAAGTTTTGTTGACCACGGCGGGCGCAGAATTTTTCCCCGCGCCAGATTTCGCCGGGCGAATAATCACTGACGTGAGGAACGCCCGCAGTTCTTCCACCGTCACGCCGCGCACGAGTTGGCCTTTGTAGGCGTGCGAAATCGCGCCCGTCTCTTCGCTCACCACCACAATGACCGCGTCGGTCTCCTCGCTCAACCCGATGGCCGCGCGATGCCGTGTGCCGAGGCTCTTGCTCAAATCCCCGCGCTGCGTCAGCGGAAAAATACACGCCGCCTGCATGATGCGGTCGCCCTTGATAATCACGCCGCCATCGTGGATGGGATTGTTCGGGAAGAAAATCGTCTCCAACATTTCCGGCGTCGCCTCGCAATCTACGTTCACGCCCGCCTCCACGACTTCGCTCAACTGGATGCTCTGCTCAATCGCCACGAGCGCGCCGCGTTTGAGCTCCTTGAATTCCTCCGCCGCTTGCACGACGACCTCGATATTCTCGCGCTGTTCGCTGGCGGAATTGAACAGCGGCAAGTTGCCAAGTTCCGCCAGCATCCGGCGCAACTCCGGCTGAAAAATCACCAGCACCGCCACGGCAAAAAACGCGGAGAACGTCCCCAGCAACCAGCGCAAAACTTTCAGGTCGAGCATCGTCGTCACGATCGCGAACGCCAGCAGCAGCACGATGAAACCCGTGACCACCGGCGCGCCGCGCGTGCCGCGCACGAACCGGAACGAATAAAACAGCACCACCGCGAGGATGAAAATCTCCGCGGCTGGCCGCCAAATCATTTGTAACTGCTCCCAATTCATTTTGAAAAAACCGCCTCCGCCGCCCGCACCGCCCGCACCGTTTCCGCCACGTCATGGGTGCGAAAAAACTGCACCCCGTCCGCCAACGCCAGCGTCGTGCAAGCCAGCGCGGCTGGCAATCTTTCATTCACTTCCGCGCCAGAAATTTTTCCAAGGAACGATTTCCGAGACACGCCGAGCAGCAGCGGGCGGCCGAGTTTTAGAAATTGTTTCTGCGCCGCCAGCAACGCCACGTTCTGCGTCACCGTTTTACCGAACCCGATGCCTGCATCCAGCACCACCTGCTCCGGCGTTACGCCCGCCGCTGCCAACTGGCACAGCCGCTCCGCGAAAAATTCACCGACCTCTCTGACCACGTCCGCGTAAATCGGTTCAATCTGCATCGTCAGCGGCGAGCCTTGCATGTGCATGCAGACGTAGCCCGCGCCGGAGTCCGCCACCACGCGCCACATTTCGTCGTCGTTGCGGTTCGCCGCGATGTCATTGACGATGCTTGCTCCCGCCGCGAGCGCCGCGCGAGCGACCATCGGCTTCTGCGTATCAATCGAGACGCAAACTTTTGCCGCCGCAGAAATTTTTTCAATCAC
>JBJOPC010000139.1:0-2960 GCA_046050965.1 Verrucomicrobiota bacterium
CGTCGCCGAAACTTTCGTTCTGGGATTTCGTGAAGCTGGGCATCGGACACATCCTGAACATCGGCGCGTTCGACCACCTGTTGTTCCTCACGGCGCTGCTGCTTGGCTGCCGCGCGTTGAAGCCGATGCTGCTGGTCATCACCGGCTTCACGCTGGCGCACTCGCTCACGCTCGCACTCGCGGCGCTCGGCGTGGTGGTGATTTCGTCGCGCGTGGTCGAGCCGCTCATCGCGGCCTCGATTGTTTTTGTGGCGATGGAAAATTTCCGTCGCGTGGAAAAAAACTGGCCGCGTTACGCGCTCACGTGCGGGTTCGGTTTGATCCACGGTTTTGGTTTCGCGGGCGCGCTGCGCGAGGCGGGGCTGGGAATCTCCGGCGCGGCGCTGGCCGTGCCGCTGCTGGGCTTCAACTTGGGCGTGGAGTGCGGGCAGATAGTGGTGGCGGCGGTGGTGTTGCCGGGGTTGTTTCTGTTGAGGCGGGTGAAGGTTTTTGAGCGGTTTGGCACACAGACAATTTCGGCGGTGGTCATGGTCGTGAGTGGCTGGTGGTTGCTGGAAAGGCTCTTTTCACGGTGACCGATGCATGGTAATTTTACCCGTCTCAACCCGATGAAAACAAACCGGCTCAATCTTGTCCCTCTGTGCATCTTGCTCGCAACGCTTGTGCTCGCCGCGCCGTCGGCGTTCGCGCAGCGGCAGATGGAGCGGCTCGGGCGCGGGCTGGTGGTGCTGCACACGACGAACACGGTGGCCTACATGAGCTGGCGGTTGCTGGCGAACGATCCCGCCAACGTTGGCTTCAACGTCTATCGCTCGGCGAATGGCGCGGCGGCGACCAAGTTGAATTCTTCAGTCATCACGAACACGACGGACTATCTCGACACGACGGCGAATTTCACGGTCACAAATTATTGGTATGTCACGCCGGTCGTGAATGGCGTGGAAGGCGCGCCGGGCGGCCCGTGGGGCTTGGTTGCGAACTCGCCCATTCGGCAATACCTCCTGCTGCCGTTACACGCGGTCATCGGCGGCACGAACGCGCCGTATGATGTGAAGTACTGCTGGGTCGGCGATTTCGACGGTGACGGCGAATACGATTATCTTGTGGACCGGCTCTCGACGACTGCGAACCGCGAGCAATTTCTCGAAGCCTACAAGCGCGACGGCACATTTCTCTGGCAGATGAACATGGGTTACAACAGCACGAATCAGGCGAACGCCTACGAGCCGAGCGCGTCTTGCATCAGCGTCGGCGACAAGGACAACGTCACTGTTTACGACATGGACGGCGACGGCAAGGCCGAGGTCATCGTGCGCACGGCCAACGGCGTGTCGGTGGTTGACTCGAACGGCGTGTCCTTGTTCACCGTGACGACGAACAACGACACCGCGCAGTTCTGCTCTGTCGTGGACGGAATGACGGGACATGAACTTGCGCGCAAGACGATGCCGAATCCGTATTTCGCCGACGGTCCGTTGAACTTGCACTGCGGAATTTTTTATGCGGACGGCGTGCATCCGAGCGTTATTTTCAGCGGCGAAAACCGCGTTGGCAGCGCGGCGTTTCAACGGCTGGCGGTTGCGTTTGATTATCGCAACGGCCAGTTGACGCAGCGCTGGCTTTACCAGACGCCGAACGGCCAGAACGATTCCGAGGCGCACCAGCTCCGCATCGCCGATGCGAACCACGACGGCAAGGACGACGTCATCCGCATCGGCGGTGTCATTTCGGATAACAACGGTGTGCCGACGACTCTTTACTCCACCGAATGTGCGCATGGCGACCGCTACCATGTGACGGACATTGACCCCGACCGTCCCGGGTTGGAGATGTATTCCATCCAGCAACTCAACACGACGCTGCTCGCCACGTCGTTGCAGGATTTGGGCAGCGGGCAGCTGTTCAAGAAATGGTATTCCGCCGTCATCACCGATGTCGGTCGTGGCGACGTGCTGGACATGGACACGAGGTATCGCGGTATGGAAGTTTTCTCCACGCAGCCCGGCGTGTTCGATGCGAAGGGCAACCAGATCACAGCCACGGGAACTTTCCCCACGCTCGGCCTTTGGTGGGACGCAGACAACCAGCGCGAGATGTTGAGCGCCGCCGACGGCAACGGCTTCAACCTAGTCATCAACAAGTGGAATCAAAACACGAGCAATGCCGACCGGATGTTCAACGTCTATTCCGACGACGGCTCTTACGCCATGCACGCCGCCTATGGCGGACGCCCTGCGATGATGGGCGACATCCTCGGCGACTGGCGCGAGGAATTCGTGGTCACGCTGAGTGATTACTCCGGGATGCGGATTTACATCTCGAAAATTGCCGCCACCAACCGCCTCTGCTGCCTCATGCAGAATCCTGAATACCGCGTGCAATGCACATTCAAAGGCTATTACCAGGCGAGCTACACCGATTATTATCTCGGCAATCAGATGCAGCCGCCGCAACCGCCGTCGCAGATGGACACGCTCCTCGTCTGGCGCGGCGGCGCGGGCAACGCGTGGGACGCCAGCACATCCAACTGGCGCACCAACTGGACGGTCGTCGGCAACGCCAACACGAATCCGGCGACTTACGCCGACACGAGCACCGTGCTCTTCGACCTCACCGGTTCGAATAACACCGCCATTGCTCTCGCCGGCACGCTCACGCCCGGCGATGTGACGGTTTATTCGCCGAAGGATTACACGTTCGACAACACCGCCGGCTCGCTCGGCGGCGCGATGAAATTGACCAAGGCTGGCGGGGGCAAACTCACTCTCACTGGCGACAACGGGTTCACCGGTGCGACGACCGTGTGGGAAGGCGCGCTCAACGTGAACGGAAACTTGAGCGCGTCGCCCGTGACCGTGCGCGGCGGCTTGTGGCTTGATGGTGCGATTGGCGGCAGCGGCGTGGTGTCGCAGGGCGCGACGATTTATCGCGGCGGCAGCGTCTCGCCCGGGGTCGGCACG
>JBJOPC010000140.1:0-2741 GCA_046050965.1 Verrucomicrobiota bacterium
GGTGGCAAGCAGGCAACGATGGCTGATGGGCGGCTTGTATTTTGGGTTGGCGGCGTTTCTGACCTTGGGGATGATGTTCACGGAATCGGAATTACACCGGTCGCTTGGTGAATAAACGTCATCTACCCGGTAATTTAAGCTTCAAAACCTGGCTAAACCTCAAATATTTGCGCGCCAATCCAATAACATACTTGAATGACGGATTAAAGTTCTTGAACTTTTCCCGCGCGCATTAGATAATCTTCGGTCATAGGCACTCCGGCCGCCATTTCAAAGGGTTTGTAACGGAAATTGCCAATCCCGCAACATCAGGTCAGTGGATATTTGTCGTCAGAAACGGCGCGTCACTGAACTTTAGCGGAGTTTTTCTGTCGAAGGGTCACTGTTTCAATGAAATCAAGAAAGCCAATCAAACTGAAAGCCGTAAAAAAACGCAACCAGCCTTCAAAGCCCGAACCCGTCCGTTCCCGGGATAACAAGAAGCCAGCCAAGCCAGCATTGTCGGCAGCAGCAGGGAAAACTTCATCCAACGGCACAAACGGCCACACGAAGATTTCTCAACCGATGCCCGTCCACGGCGCACCCGCGCAAATTGCTGGTGCGACTTCGCCAATTTCCAACGAAGTCATCCAGAAGCTCGTGACGATGGCGCACGACCGCGGCTATCTCACCTACGACGACATCAACGATGCGTTGCCTGATGACCTGACGCCCGACGATCTCGACGAGATTTACACAAAGCTCAAAAACCTCGACATCGAGATTGTCGACAACGCCGAAGAGTCGCGCTCTAAGCAGCAGCAAGAGCAACAAGCTGACGAGGCTGACGAGGCCAACGACCGCAGCCGCCTTGATATTCTTGACGACCCGGTTCGGATGTACATGAGCCAGATGGGCAAAGTCCCGCTGCTCACTCGCGAACAGGAAGTTGAGATTTGCCAGCGCATCGAAGTCGCCGAGATTGAGATGAAGCGAATCATTTACAGCTTTGGCTTCACCGCCAAAGAGCACGTCGCGCTTGCCGAGAAACTCCTTTCCGACCCGCCCAAGGAGCGCTTTGACCGCGTCATCGTGGACAAGAAAGTCGCCAGCCGCGACAAGCACCTGCGCGATCTGCGCCGGCTTGTGAAGGCGGTGCATCAGACCGATCATCGCGCCGATGAGAAATATGCGGCCATTCAAAAGGCCACGAACAAGTCCCGCCGCAAGCGGTTGACGAACGACTTCAAGAAGCTCGACAAGAAATTGCAGACCAGCTACCCGAAGTTTTTCTACAAGCAAAAGGTGTTGGAGGAAATGATCGTCGTTTCCGAAAACGTCCATGACAAATTCCAGTCTGGGCTGCGCCGCATTGCGGAATTGGAAAAGCACCGGAAGTCCGCCGAGCAGCAATCCTTGATCGCCGCCGAGCGAAAAAACATCCGTGCGCTCGAGCAATTCGTCCGCATGCCCATCGAAGAATGTGGCAAGGTCTTTGCCTCGCTCAAGAAAGCCGCCGACGAAGCTCACAAGGCTAAGACCCACATGGCCGAGGCCAACCTCCGCCTCGTCATTTCCGTCGCCAAGAAATACACCAACCGCGGACAGTCGTTCCTTGACCTTATTCAGGAAGGCAACATCGGCCTGATGAAAGGCGTCGAGAAGTTCGAATATCGCCGCGGCTACAAATTCTCCACCTACGCCATCTGGTGGATTCGCCAGGCCATCACGCGTTCAATTGCCGATCAGGCGCGCACCATCCGCATCCCGGTGCACATGATCGAGATCATCAACAAGCTCTGGCGCACGCAGAAAAATCTGATGCAGGAACTTGGCCGCGAGCCAACCCCCGAGGAACTTGCCGACGAAATGCACCTGCCCGTCGCGCGCGTCAACTCGCTGCTCAAGATGGCGCAGCAGACGATTTCATTGCACGCGCCCGTGGGCGATGGCGACGAGGTCAGCTTCGGCGATTTCATCGAAGACAAGTCCGCCGAGAATCCGTCGGACGTGACCAGTTATTCCTTGCTGAAGGAAACCCTGAAGGAAGTGCTCACCACGCTTACCGAGCGCGAACGCAACATTTTGGAAATGCGTTTCGGTTTGAGCGATGGCTACCAGCGCACGCTCGAGGAAATCGGCAAGCAATACAAGGTCACTCGCGAACGCATCCGCCAGATTGAGGCGAAGGCGTTGCGCAAGCTCCGCCATCCGACGCGCGTCCGCCAGTTGCAGGGCTTCCTCGAAAATACAGAAGAAGCGGCTGCTTGATTTGTCGCGTCAAAGCCGCGATTGTTTCGCCATGAAAAAGTGGATCATCCGCTTGCTCATTGTAGGTGTCGTTGTGCTGCTCGCAGCACTCGGCATCCTTTTCTTCAAGCTCAACGCCATCGTTAAGACGAGCGTTGAGACCATCGGCTCGCAACTCACCAAGACCGAGGTCAAACTTGGCAGCGCAAGCATCCTGCCGTTCACTGGAGGCGGAGAACTCATGGCGTTGTCCGTTGGCAACCCGGCCGGATACAAATCACCCACCGCGATAAAGGTCGGCGGCATCAATGTCTCCGTCGCGCTGGGCACGATTCTCAAAGACACCGTCGAGATTAAGAGCGTCAAGATTCGAGCCCCGGAGATCACGGTGGAGGGCGGCTTGTTCAATAACAACCTCAAGGAAATCCAAAAGAACCTCCATTCACCCGCCACCGCTTCATCCGGCGCGGGTGGAAGTTCAAGCGGCAAGGCCGGCAAGAAGTTTTATATCA
>JBJOPC010000141.1:0-6216 GCA_046050965.1 Verrucomicrobiota bacterium
CAGCGTGAACCGCCAGCTTGCGTGGATACCGCCCGCGCAAAATCGCCGCGTGAACATCGCCCCCGCCGCCAACGCCACCAGCGCGCTGCCCGCCGCGCCGAACGTGATGAACGTCTCCAGCCAGTCGTTGTGCAACTGCGCCGCGTGCACCGTTGTCGGCGCGTAAGTGAGGAACGCCGTCGCGAACGCGCCCGGCCCGTAGCCCAGCCACGGGTGCGCCTCGAACATCGGCCACGCCATCTGACTGTAGTTCATGCGCCCGGTTGCGCCCGTGTGCAAATCCTGCATCCGCTCGCCCAGCGTGTTCCAGCCGAACGCAAAACCCAGCACGAGAATTACGGTGAAGAACAAAAAGAAACCAAACTTTGTCGCCCCGTGCGCCTGCCGCAACGCCGTCGCCAGCACCAACGCCGACATCGCCAGCATTGCCACGCCGACGATTGCGCCGCTGCGACTGAACGACAGCAGCGGACACACGGCCATCAACAGCACACAGCCGAGCAGCCAGTGGTGCGTGTTTTTTTTGGCGCCGCCGCGCGCCGTGAACTGCGCCTCACGCCGCAGCGTCCACCACAGCGCGAGTGCCACCGGCCAGAGTAAATTAAAATACTGCGCTGCGTTGCTGCGATACGCATACGGTCCGAACTGCGATTCGTTCGTGCGGTTGAGGCGCGGCTGTTTATACCAGAGCAATTTTTCCGTGCCGGACAGACGTTGCGCGATGCCTTCGACCGCGAGCAGCGCGCCGTTCACGCTCGCCACCCAGAGCAAGCGTTTCAAGCGCGCGGGCAAAAACGCCACGCGCCCCGCTTCGCCGCGCATCTCGCGCAATGTTTTTCCGAGCAACCAATCGCGCGCCGCCCAGAACGCCGCCGCGAGCGCAAGGTGGTTGAGAAAAAATCGCCACGACGCTTGCACGTCAAAACTGTGCGGCAACCACAGCGCGCATTTTTCGTTGAACACGAACCGATCGGGGTCGAGTTGAAAATTCAGCACCGCCGTCCCGCTCCACGTCAAAATGCCGAGCGTGGCCGCCGCAAGCAGCCGCGTGGCCCAGCGCGCGGCTGCGGACGCTTGGCCGTCCCAGCGCGGCGCGTGATAACCGGCGGCGCGCACGAACAATTTCACGAGCAGCAAAATCCCTAGCGCGTAGCCGCAGAAATTCATCGTCCAAATCGTCCACGCCTGCTGGCATTGCACGAACAGAATTTGCGGCAGAGCTGTCGTCTGGGTGCAGCCGAACGCCCACGGCGTGAACACGACCATGAAGTAGAGCAAAGCTTCCGTGGCGAGTTCCGCCCACGCATAGAACGGCACGAGTTTGTAAGTGGGCAGACCGAGGCGCGCGAGCGGCGCGGCGGATTTATTTTCAACAGGCACGGCGCAGAGTAAAAAGCCGAAGTGCGTGAGTCAACCAACGCGCTCGACGTTGCGAGTCGGCGCGAGCTAAACTCTGCGTATTGATGGACGCCGCTGACAATTCTGATTCTCAAAATCCCTACGCGATTTTTCGCCTGCGGGATTTTCGTTTGTATCTCACCGGGCGGCTCGCGTCGGTGATTGGGCAGCAGATGTTGACCGTGGCAGTGATTTGGGAAATCCATCAGCGCACCCACTCTGCGCTCGCGCTCGGTATGGTCGGGCTGACGGAAATGATTGCGATGCTCATCTGCACGCTGCCGGCCGGACATCTCGCGGACAACTTCGACCGCAAGCGCATCATCAAAACCGCCGTGCTAATTTTCGCCGCGAGCAGCCTCGGCCTCGCGCTCATCGCGTGGTGGCAAGCACCGGTGCTGTGGATTTATGCATGTCTGTTTGTGACGGCGTTGGCGCGGACGTTCATGTGGCCGGCAAGTTCGGCGTTCCTCACGAGCCTTGTGCCGCGCGAATTATTTCCGCGCGCAGTGACGTGGAACAGCGGGTCGTTCCAACTTTCGTCGGTGGTTGGCCCGGCGCTCGGCGGCGGGCTGCTGGCACTCATGGAAAAATTCCACGTCGCGCACCCGGCGGCGTTTGTGTTCGCGCTGAACGTGCTGCTGTTGCTGACAAATTTTGCGCTGCTGTCCGGCATCAAAAAGGAACACACCGTCAAAAATCCGGAGCCGATGTCGCTGAAAAATCTCATCACGGGTTTTCAGTTCGTGTTCTCCAAACGCATCATCCTCGGCATGATTACGCTGGATATGTTCGCAGTGTTTCTCGGTGGCGCGACGATTCTGTTGCCGGTGTTTGCGGACGATATTTTGCACGCGGGACCGGGCGGATTGGGCTTGCTCGTGGCGGCGTTGCCGCTGGGCGCAGTGACTTGCGCGCTGTGGCTGGCGCATCGTCCGCCGATGCAGACGGCAGGGCGCACATTGCTGTGGGTGGTGGTGTGGTTTGGCGTGGCGACAATTTTATTCGGGCTGGGAAATCCGCTGAATCTCGGTTCATTCGTCCAGTTGCCGAATGCGTTTTGGTTTTGGTTCTCGTTCGCGATGCTGTTTCTCTGCGGTGTAGTGGACAACGTGAGCGTGGTCATTCGCCACACGAGCGTGCAGTTGCTTACGCCAGACGACAAACGCGGACGCGTGTCGGCGGTGAACGCGCTGTTCATCGGGACATCGAACGAACTCGGTGGCTTCGAGTCCGGCACGGTGGCGCATCTGCTCGGCCCGGCGATGGGTCATACGGTGATGACGGGCGCGGCGCTGTCGGTGGTGACCGGCGGGTTCGGGACGATTCTTGTGGCGCTGGCGGTAGCGTGGGCGTTTCCGGAAATCAGAAAATACGGACGGATGGACGGGAAGAGTTGAACTAAAAATCAGTTCTGCTCGTTCTCGGTGCTGACGGGTTTGGCTTCGCCTTTGAGCGCGCCCATCACGGCGTGCCACGCGAGGATGGCGCACTTCACGCGCGCGGGATATTTGTGGACGCCCGCGAAGACGGCGAGCTTGCCCACGTCGCCGAGGACTTGGCCGGTGGTAATCATCTCGCGCACATTGCCGAACATGGTTTCGACTTCGCTGCGAGTTTTTCCCTTGGCGAAATCCGTGAGCAACGACGCGGAAGCTTTGGAAATGCAGCAACCGGAGCCGACGAAGCTCGCGTCTTTGATGACGTCGCCATCCAACGTGAGAAATAGCTTCAGGTTGTCGCCGCACAGCGGATTGAAACCTTGCGCCGAGCAAGTGCAGGCGGGCAACTCGTGGAAATTGCGCGGCTGTTTGCAGTGGTCAAGGATGACCTGCTGGTAAAGGTCGTTGATGTCGTCGAACATGATAAAATGAGTGATGCACTAGCCTGACGCGGCTCGTCAAAACTTATGGCGAAAACAGTAGGCTAACAGAGCGACGGCTAACACTAAAAAAAGAAATCCCGTGATGGCGCTTTCGCCCGGCGGAATGCGCCGTTTTCCTGTCGTTGCTGTTTTCCATTTCTCACGAAATAGCACTGCATGCTCGAAGAAGCAGTAGGCGTTAAATCCTAAAAAATCGAAATCAAAAACAGAACGCCTCGAATTAACAATTGCGTGTGCGCAAAACAGAGGTAGCAGATGAATGCAGTGACCAGTGACAGGAGAATAAGGATTTTCCCAGTCATACGCTTGGCGCGTCTTAATCACCAGACACACGAATGCAAAACAGTTTCATTTCGTGTGGTTCGTGTGGTTCGTGGTTTAAAAAATTATTTCGCCGCGAGCAAATGCGGGTTGGCTTCGAGCCGATCCCAGACGATGCGGTCAATTTCCTCACGCGCGGGTTCGTGCTGGATACGTTCGATAATTTCGCCGGCAAAGGCGTGAATCAACATCTGCCGCGCGGTGTCGGGGCCGATGCCGCGCGTGCGAAGGTAGAAAATAGATTCGTCGTTGAGCTGGCCGATGGTCGCGCCGTGGGTGCACTTCACGTCGTCGGCGTAAATCTCAAGTTGTGGTTTGGTGTCGGCGGTGGCGTCGTCGGAGAGCAGGAGGTTTTTGTTCGTCTGCTTGGCGTCGGTCTTCTGCGCGATTTCGCGGACGAGAATGCGCCCGTGAAACACGCCCTTCGATTTGTCGTCGAGGATGCCATTAAAATATTCGTGACTAGCGCAGTGCGGCTGCGCGTGTTCGACAATCATGTGATGGTCGGCGAGCTGTTCGCCGCGCGTGAGGTAGAGGCCGTTGAGGATGCACTCCAAGCCTTCGCCCGCGAGGTGGGTGCGGATATTGTTGCGGGAAATTTTCGCACCGAGCGCGAACGAATGGACGTTGACGTGGCTCGCGCGGCCAAACTCGCCGTGGAACGACGCCATGTGAAACGCGTCCGTGGCTTCGTCCTGAAATTTCACGAATTCAAGGTGCGCGTTTTCGCCTGCGACAAGTTCGGTGACGGCGTTGGTGAAATAGTTTGAGCCGCCCAGCGTGACGTAGCTTTCGAGAATCGTGACGCGGCTGTTGGCCTCGGCGATGACGAGGTTGCGCGGTTGCGTGGTCGCGCCTGCCGGTTGCGCGGTGGTGACGTAGATGAATTGAATTGGCTCCTCGACCAACTTGCCTGCGGGGACAAATACAAATCCGCCGTCGGTGAAAAATGCCTGATTGAGCGCGGCGAAACCGTTGTCCGCCTGCTGCGCGTAACAACCAAGATGTTTTTCCAAAAACGCCGCGTCGTTCACAAGCGCAGCGGCGAGATTGCCGACCTTGACGCCCGCTGGAAGATTTTTTACGGACGAAAATTTCGCGGCGAACTGGCCGTTGACGAACACGAGGCGCGAACCAGGTTGCTTGGCGAAGGCAAATTCATTGAGCGCATCCGCTGCGAGTTCCACGGAAGTTTGCGCGGGCGCGAACGGCAGTTTGGCAATGGCTGTTGTGTTGGTGAAACGCCAGTCCTCGTGGCTGGTCGTGGGGTAGCCGAGTTCGGCGAAGCGCGCGATGCCGGCTTTGCGGAGCGGGTGCAACCACGCGGGGTCGCTGGCGCGGCGCGCGCGTTGGTCGAAGGCAGCGACAGGGATTTCAGTTCCGGCGTTGGGCAAAGCAGTCGTCATAGTCATCACTTAAATAGGCGCGGAGGATTTCACGAAAACGGCGGCAAGGCAAGCTTGCGGCCAACTCCAGACTCGACACCCGAAACTCGAAACTCGAAACTTCATTCCATGGCAGCACTGCTTCTTTCCGGTGGCCGCGTGATTGACCCGGCCAATAAATTTGATTCCATCGCCGACGTTTTGATTTGCGATGGGAAAATTTCCGCCGTCGGCAAAGACGTCGCAAAAAAATCTCCGCCCGATGCCGAGCGAATTGATTGCAGCGGCCAGGTCATTTGCCCCGGCTTGATTGATTTGCACGCGCACCTGCGCGAACCCGGCCAGTCCGCCAAGGAAACCATCGCCACCGGCACGGCCTCGGCGGCTCGCGGCGGGTTCACGTCCATCGTTTGTATGCCGAACACATCGCCGTCCATTGACAACGCCGGAACAGTCGCGCTCATCCGCGAAAAGGCCGCGCGCGAAGGCGTCGTGAATGTTTTTGTCACCGGCGCAATCACGAAGGGAATTGCGGGTGAAGAACTCGCGTCCATCGGCTCGCTGAAAAAGGCCGGCATCGTCGCCATCACCGACGACGGCCATTGCATCCAGAACAACGATCTCATGCGCCGCGCCTGCGAATACGCCAAGATGTTCGATCTGCCCGTGATGGATCATTGCCAAGATTATTCGCTCGTGACCGACGGCGTGATGCACGAAGGCTACTGGAGCACCGCGCTCGGCCTGCGCGGCTGGCCAAGCGCGGGCGAGGAGATGATTGTGGCGCGGAATATTTTACTCGCCGAACTCACCGGCGCGAACGTCCACTGCCAGCACTTGAGCGCGGCCGGCAGCGTGGCGCTCATCCGCGAGGCGAAGAAACGCGGCGTGCCCATCTCCGGCGAAGCCTGCCCGCACCACTTCACGCTCACCGACGCCGCCATCGCCGGCAGTGAAAAATTCTGGGCGAACGATGGTAAGAAAATTTCGAATTTCGAATTTCGAATTTCGAATTTGCCCGAGTGGCCGAGTTATGACACGAATTTCAAAATGAACCCACCGCTGCGCTCCGCCGCCGACCGCGAGGCAATTCTGGCGGGCTTGGCCGACGGCACGATTGAGATTCTGTGCAGCGACCACGCACCGCACTGCGATTACGAAAAGGAAGTGGAGTTCGACTACGCGCCCTTCGGCATCACCGGCTTCGAGACCGAACTTGCGCTCTCG
>JBJOPC010000142.1:0-15701 GCA_046050965.1 Verrucomicrobiota bacterium
CGCCGTTATCCGCGCCGTGGGCGTCGAGACCGGCGGCTCGAACATCCAGTTCGGCGTCAGCCCGGAGAACGGCCGCATGGTCATCATCGAGATGAACCCGCGCGTCAGCCGCAGCTCTGCCCTCGCCAGCAAGGCCACCGGCTTTCCCATCGCCAAGATCGCGGCCAAACTCGCCGTCGGCTACCTGCTCGACGAACTCAAGAACGACATCACCCGCGAAACCCCCGCGAGCTTCGAGCCGAGCATTGATTACGTCGTCACCAAGATTCCGCGCTTCGCCTTCGAGAAATTTCCGCAGGCCGACCCCACGCTCACCACACAGATGAAAAGCGTCGGTGAAGCGATGGCCATCGGCCGCACGTTCAAGGAAAGCCTGCAAAAATGCCTGCGCTCGCTGGAGATTGGCCGCAGCGGCCTGGGCGGCGACGGCAAACCCTGGCGCATCGGCACGGAAGTCTATGGCGACCGCGACATCCTCCCGCGCGACGTCATCAGCCGCAAGCTGAGCGTGCCCAACGCCGAACGCATCTTCTTCATCCGCCACGCCCTGCGCGCCGGCTTCACCGTCGAGGAGATTTTCAACCTCACGAAGATCGACCGCTGGTTTCTGGTGCAGATCAAAGAGATTGTGGATTTTGAGGAAGAGCTGGCGGGGGCGAAGAATTAATTTTGCCGTTCAGCTGTTCAGCCATTTCTTAATCATCGCACTGACAACATCGTCACAACCTTTGAAGGCTTTCGCTGCACCAGTGTTAGTGGCGGCAATCACGGCGAAATCTTTATCCGGCGCGAGCCACATGATGAGAAACCATAAGTTGTTCGAGCCGGCGTGCATCAAGGCTTGTCCCCCGGCCCAATCGCGTTTCGGACAGACCCAACCACAGGCGTAATCACTGTCATCCGGCGGCGTGTGTAGTTTGTGAAAAGTTTTGGGTTTTAACAAACCGCCATCCCGTCCACTCCGTATATGGAAAATGGCGTAGCGCGCGAGGTCATCAAGCGAGCAATGCACACGACCAGCGGGCGCATAGACTGGCGGATTGTCCTTTTGAAGCGGAATGGTGATAAAAAACCTTTGGAAATGTCCCCACGGCTGATCCGCCTTGCCCTTCGTGCCAGGCGGGCCGAAGCCGGCGGAATCCAAGCGCAATGGTTTGAAAAGTTTTTCAGCGATGAGTTCTTCCCATATTTTGCCGGTGACTTTTTCCAGCATAGCACCGGCGATGATATAGCCACGGTTTGAATAAATGAATTTCGTGCCGGGCGCGGCTTCCGGAGATTGGGCGAGCACAGCTTGAATAAACTGGCGACGTTGTTGCTCGGGCGTGCCTTGCTGCCGCCATGCGCGCAACCATGCGAACGTCGGGGATATGCCAGGCGCACCACCACGATGCGTCAGCAATTGTTCGATGGTGACGGTCTCATATTGCCGGTTCATCTTGCCCTTCAACTCGGGGAAAACTTCGGCGATGGTGGTTTCCCAGCGCAGCCTGCCTTCCTCAATAAACATCGCCGCGAGCGTGGCGGTCATGGATTTGGCGCAAGAGCCGATGTGGAATAGGTCACTAGTCGTGACCGGCGTTGGATTGCCAATCCTGCGAACTCCCACGGCGGCGCGGTCGCAAATTTTTCCGTCTTTCACCACGACAACCGCGAGCGCGGGCAAGTCGCATTTCTTGCGAATCGTTTCCAAAATTTGCGCCGGGTCGCGATCAGGGTTCATTGTGCCATGCCAAAAAAGCATCAATCACCATAGTAACTGTGAGTGGATGCGAGTGATTGAAAAAGCGTTTACAGCAACGAATTTTAAGTAAATGGTCTTGCGAAGCAAGTGCCGCCATTCTTTGCGCCTAGCCGCCAACCTTCGCAGGCCGCATTCAACCTTTCCTACCGTCACCCGGTTTCACCGCGCTCCCGCCTGCACCGGTTCGCAGCTCCGTCAGGAGCGAAATCTTTGTAGCCACCCGCGTCACCCAATTCCCCAGCCCCGTCGGGGCGGCATATTCCGCTCCTGACGGAGCTTGAAACCTAGTTTGATTTTGGATGCTACAAATATGCCGCGCCTGACGGCGCTCTGTTTCGTCCCGCGAGGGACAACCGGAAATTAGCCAGCCACATTGTGGCTGGTAACGCACCCACAAAATCATCCCGTCCTGAAAGGACGACGGAACATTTTACGTCGCCCGTTTCCATCGTCCTTTCAGGACGAAAATTATTTTCTGATTTCAACCAGCCACTTCGTAGCTGGCTAATTTCCATCGTGCCTCCGGCACAACCGCACGTTGTCCGCGAATCCCAACGGGATTCAAATCCATCAGCCCAGGGTTGCGAGGCACGAGCTACCCTGGGTTACCTGCCCCGAATTTTTTCAACCCTGAAGGGGTTGCATCACCTCCGCTCCTTGCTGCAACTCCTTCAGAGTTGTTTTCATTCTGCCCGTTCACCCAGCGTAGTTGCTTTGCTCCAACGCTGGGCTGAATGCTGCAACCGCGTTGCGGTTGGTTCATCGCGCCGTTTCGCAGCTCCGTCAGGAGCGAAATATTTGTAGCCATCCGCGCCACCCCATTCCCCAGCCCCGTCGGGGCGGCATCGCCTGCGGAGCGCGGCGTTCACGCCGCTTCAACTCGCAACCGCCAGCACGCGTTAAAACTTCCAACGCACTCGTCCATCCGCACGCTGAAGCGGCATAAATGCCGCGCGCCTATGCACTGCGCTGCCACGACAGGCGTTCGTATTCGTCGCGATGACGGGCGCTGCTCCACAGCCAACCGCCTGCGGCTTTTGCCAGAAACGCTTTCACGGGATTCTGCTCGGTGTAACGGATGGCTCGTTTCAAGTGCGCCTCATCGCGGATGAGCGTGTCGAAGTAATCCTCCTGCCAGAATTTTCCGCTGCGATTCAGGAGCTGATTCGCCAGCCGCGATGACTTGCCCTTCCAACCGTTGATTAGCTTCACCAGCGGCACATCCCAAACGTCCACGACCAGATGAATGTGATTCGGCATGACGACCCACGCCTGCATTCGGTAATCGCGCCCATCGGCTTCGAGCAAAATCTTCTCAACGAGTTCGGCCACATCACGCCGCCGAAGCCAACACTCACCGTGACCACGATCCAGCCACGCTTCGAGCTTCTTGCGCTTCACGGAATCATCCGGCTCTTTCAGAATCGCTTCAAATTCCGCGCGGCGCGTGACCGGAAATGAATCGTTGAGTTGGAACGTGACGAACTGCGTGACGCCCGGTGCGTCGAAGTGCGGCAGAAATCCGCGTTGATGCCAGCCGTGAAAACCTTTTTTCAATTCTTCGGCTGACGGTTTCCAATCCCACTCGCGTTTGCCGCGAATGAATTCGAGCAGGCCGAGATTCTTCGGTGGCGTGCAGCGAACTGGTTTCGGCAATTCCATTAGGGGGCGCGGCGTTCACGCCGCTTCACGGTTCGAGCGTAGTAAAATCCGATGAAAATTCTAGCGCGTTCTTCGATTTCACGTTGAAGCGACCTGAAGGTCGCGCCCCTTCGTTGGCGCGCGGCTTTTATGCCGCTTCAATGCACGATTGTAGGGAGACTTTTGAAAAGTTCGAGCGCGTTCTGTTTGTGCGGACGGTGAAGCGGCGTGAACGCCGCGCTCCGTCCGGAGCGAAATCTTTGTAGCCACCCGCGCCATCCAATTCCCCAGCCCCGTCGGGGCGGGCGCTCGTGTTTCTGATTGCCGACCCGAGCATCCTGTCACACAGTCCACGCATGGAATCCCCGATGTTCTGGTTGGTAGAGATGTTCAAGATGGCGCTCTTGGGCGGCATCGCCTACGGCTGCGGGCGGCTGGTGCGCGAGCGCGGGATGAAGGTGAATTACACGCGGAAAATAAACTTCTTCGCGCTCTACCTGATTCCGATGCTGGTGGACTGGCTGTGTCCGACGGTGAACACGCCGGCGGCTGACGTGGTGCGCGCGATTTTCTTCATGGGTTTGATGGCGTTTTTCCTGAAGCCAATCCGCGAACGCTGGGGAATGGCGGGCACGATGTTTCTGTCCTACGACCGTCCGGAAGACCGCCCGCACACCATGTTCTGGCTGACGACGCAACTGCTCGCGGGCTACGCGGTGCTAATCCCGATGCAAATCTGGTTTCATAAACTCGGCTTTGCAGAACTGATCTTCATCCCGATTCTCGTCCACGGTTTTGGCGACGGTCTCGCGGAACCGATGGGCGTGCGGTTCGGGAAGCATAAATATTCGTGCCGCTCGCTGTTTAACCAGCGGCGTTACACGCGCAGTCTGGAGGGAAGTTCGTGTGTGTTCATCGCCGGGCTGGTGGCGGTGCTATTGTTTCACGCGAGCTTCACGCCTGCACAATTCATCGCCGCGCTGCTGGTCGTGCCGCTGGGCATGACGCTGGCGGAGGCGTTCTCGCCGCACACTTGGGACACGCCTTATATGTTCCTCGTCGGGACGGGTTCGGTGCTGGGCATCATGAAATGGTTGCACTGAAATTCCTATGCATGACCCGACGCGACTGAGGTCGCTCGGGTGAAGTCGGCACATGGAAGTGGCAAGGGCCGTCGTGCTTGGGCGGCACTGGCGCGGAAACCCCTTTAAAACCTGACTTTTTAACTCAACACCCTTCAATCCTAAACCAAAATTCGTCCTTCGCTCACCTTCGTCCTTCATTCCTGAACAAGCGTAATCAGTTGACGAATGAGCGTAATCGAATCCCGTTCATGATTGGTTGATGTTCTAATGCATGAAGCTCGTTAAATTTTGAAACTGAAAGCTTCACGCTTGAGCTTTCCGAACGAAAAGCGTGAAGCCCAGCGGGTATTTGGGCATCTTGCACCTGCACTACGGGAGAGGCTGAACCGCGCACTGCCGCCGCATTTCTTTTGAACATGGCGCGCGGGGTTGCCAGCCATTAATGTAATCGCGTGAAGTTATTTTACACTGGCCCATTGGTGAATGCCGAGTTGCTCGTGGTGATGTTGGAGAAACATGGCATCGCCGCCACGCAGGCGTTCATGGATGCCACGCTGCCCGACGACGGCGATCTGAATCGCCTCACGCAAGTGTCGGTTCCGGCAGCGGATTACGACCGCGCGCATCAACTTTTCTACGCCGAGCGCGAGGATGAACTTTGATTCAACCGCGCACGCGGATGAGCGTCTTCACCGCACGGTTGCCTTCGGCCATGCGCTTGAATAGTTCCGGCAAATCGGCGAGCAGACATTCGCCGTCCACAAAATCTTTGGCGCGAATCACCCCGGCCTCGATGAACGCCAACGCGTGACGGATGGTGCGCGGGGTGTGATGAAAACTCGCGCGCAGCGTGAGGTTGGAATAATGAATCAAGCTCGTGTCCAGCGACACGGTCGTGCCGGCGGGGCAACCGCCAAAGAAATTCACCGTGCCGCCTTTGCGGACGAGTTGCGGCGCGGCGGCCCAGACTTCGGGTTTGCCCACGGCTTCAATGACGGCGTCGAACGGTTGTTTCACTTTGGCTTGCACGGCGTGGATGAGGTCGGGCTGGTGCGTCACGTCCACGATGGTTTTGGCGCCGAGTTTTTTGGCGGCGCGCAACCGTGACGTGCCGCGTCCGGCCACGGTGACTTCGCAACCGAGATTTTTTGCGAGCGCGACGAACATCAACCCAATCGGTCCCGCGCCCAGCACCAGCACGCGCTGACCGGCACGGAGCTTGGTGTCCTCCACGCCTTGCACCACGCAGGCGAGCGGTTCGGTGAGCGCGGCGTCGTGGAAATCAGTTTTGGCTTTGAGGCGCAGCGTGTTTTTTTGCGCGAGGCGCGCGGGGACGGCGATGGTTTCGGCGTAAGCGCCGTTGAGGAACAATAAATCGTCGCAAAGATTTTCCTGATGAATTTTGCAGTGGAGACATTTGCCGCACGGCGCGGAATTGGCAACGACGACGCGGTCGCCAACTTTCCATTTGCGGCTGCGCGATTCGCTGACGACGCCCGCGAACTCGTGACCGAAGACAGCGGGCGGCACAATCATCTTGGCGTGGTAGCCGCGCTTGAAAACTTTCAAGTCCGTGCCGCAAGTGAGCGCGACCTCGACGTGAACGCGGACTTCGCCGGATTTCAGTTTCGGCACGGTGACGCGTTCGACGCGGATGTCGTGTTTTCCGTAGAGGACGGCGGCTTTCATGGCGCGACAGTGTTTGAACGGGCGAGCGCGAGGTCAATGCGGGAATTGGGGAACAGCGAACCTTGAACATCGAACGCCGAACGTCGTAGGGCGGGGCGCCACTCGTCACGCGCCACTTGTCACCTGTTTCACGGGTTGTCGCTGCGCGAGCGCGAGCAAGGTGATTTGCGCCGCGGCGGTTTTTTCCGCGAGCTGGATGCGGGCGAATTCGCCGAGCAATTCTTCACGCAACGGCTCTTCACGCGTGACGACTTCGTGACCGTGCGTGGCGCGCAAGGCGTGAAGAATGTCGTGGGCAGTGATGGTGTCGAGCGGGCGGGCGGGGACAAATGCGTGGTCGGTGTTGGCGACTTCGCTGACGAGATGCGCGGCGAGGAGCGGCGAGAGGACTTGCTGCGCGAGCTTGCTGGGAATGGCGAGTTCGGCGGACAACTCGGCGAGGGTGGCGGGCGGTTCGTGGCGTTGAAAGCGGCGCGCGATAGCGGTCATCAAACGCAGCGCGACGAATTCACGGCCACGCTGGTTGATGTTTTCCGTGAGGCGATCTTGCAAATACGCCGCGCGATTCTGCCACGCGTAGGCGACTTGCGCGCCGAACAGCACGGTGAGCCACACGACGTAAAGTCCGCCCATGAGCAGCGGCACGAGGGCAAGGCTGCCGTAAATTTTACTCGCGGCCACGGCGCGCGACGCGAGCACGAAGCCGAGCAAGTTGTAGATGTGCCAGGCCGTGCCTGCGAGCGCACCGCCGACGAGCGCGGCGCGGAACTGGACTTTCGTCGCGGGCATGAGTTTGTAGAACAGCGCGAAGGTGACGCTGATGAGCGCGATGGGGATTAGTTGCGCGAGCAGGGAATCCAGCCACGCCACGCCGCCGACGAGTTCGCGTGTTTGCTGGACGTGCGCCCCACTCGCCAGCCCGATGCCCGCGATGAGCAGCAACGGCAGCAGCGTGATGGTGGACCAGTAGAGCACGATGCGCGCGAACCAAGTGCGCCCGCGCGTGACGCCCCAGATGTCGTTGAACGTTTCTTCGATGCGCGTGAGCATGAGGATGGCGGTGAGCAACAGAAAAATCATGCCGGTGACACCGAGCGTGCCGGAGTAGGTATTTTGGATGAAGCCGTGGATGTAATCCGCCGCGCGGTCTTGCGCGGCGGTGAGGCGCGTGTCTTGCGTGTCGGGAAATTCCAAATCGGCGAGCAGTGAATTCGTTTCTGCCGGAGCTGCGGGCACGAGGTGTTCCACGACTTGCCGCACGAAAACTTTTACCTGTTCCTCGCCTTTGGATTTCAGGAACACACTGCTGACGCTCATCGCCACCGCGAGCATGGGAATGAGCGCAAGCAGCGTGGAATACGAGAGCGCAGACGCGCGGACAGGACCGCGGTTGCGGACGAAGCTGCCCCAGACTTGCACCCAGAAATGGGCGAAGCGTTCGAGGCGCGAAAAACTTTCGCCGCCGGGAAAACCGCCGGAGAAAATCTGGATGAGCCGGGTGAACGAATTTTTACCCATCGGGTTTTGAAAAAATGGTGGGCGTTGAGGGATTCGAACCCCCGACCACCTCGGTGTAAACGAGATGCGCTAACCGCTGCGCCAAACGCCCAGCCGCACGGATGCTAGCTGCCCGTGCGCGCACGGTTCAACCGAAATCACCGGCGACGCAGCTGGGAGTTCCGCCTTTAGGCGCAGCGCAACGCTTTCCGCGCGCGCATAAAACAAAACGGCGGCGACCCTCGCAGGCCGCCGCCGTCACACACCACACCAACTAAAATCAGCGCGCCGTCACGAGCTTGCGTTTGCGGGCGGCGGCGGTTTTGGCGGTCGCTTTGGCAGGCACGGCGGACTTGCGCGCGGACGCCGGAAGTTTTTTCAACCGCGACGGCGCGGTAGCCACGATGCGCGCGGGCGGCCACGGGCGATTAGCTTTTTCCGCTGCAACTTCAGCGGCGGCGTGGCGTTGGGCGCAGAGCAACAGCTCGGCCTCGCGCCAAAAACGGTCGGCACTGTCGGCGGGGCGACCGGCTTTTTCCCACGTCAGATAAGCGCAGAACGAAATCTCGTCGCGGCTGGGGGCTTGATAATGTTGGCTGCACTCGCGGTTGGTCATGGGTTGATTCATGTTCACTTCAGGACTGGTCATGGCTTGATCCGCCTAGGTGCGAGCGCGGAATGGTTTTCACCCACGGCTGGCCATAGGGGACACGGGGATGAGCGCACAAACCGAAAGAGGGAGGGGGAAATTACCTTCTGGCGGCAGCGCAGAACGCGCGGCGCGGACGGATAATCCCAAAAAAAATCGCGGTGTCAACGCCCGGTTTCTGACCAACCCAACGCCCCACCGCGCGCGAAAAAACTCGAAACCACAAACCATAAACTCGAAACTCCCCGCGTGAATCTCCCCTACAAAATCGCCACGCTGCTCTACTGCTTCAACGAGCGCGACGAAATCCTCCTGCTCGAACGCGCGCAAGAACCCAATCGCGGCTTCTGGAGCCCGGGCGGCGGCAAGCTCAAGACCGACCTCGGGGAGTCCCCTTACATCTGTGCCGCGCGCGAAGCGCACGAGGAAATGGGCGTGCAATTTGCGCCGACGGATTTTCACCTCGCTGGCCTCGTGAGCGAACACGGCTTTCAAGGACAGGCGCACTGGCTAATGTTTTTGTTCGAGCTGAAACCAAAATTAAAAGATCTCCCGCCGCCCATGCGCGAAGGGCGCTTTCAATTTTTCGCGCGCAAAAATATTTCCGGGCTGAAAATCCCGCAGACTGATCGTGAAAAAATCTGGCCGTGGTTCTGGCAACATCGCGGCGGCTTCTTCGCCGCGCACTGCCACTGCCATCCCGACGGGCGGAATGACTGGACGCTCGCAGAAACCAAGCCACCGTCGTCGGCAACGTGAGGAGGCTCTGACTGAAAAGCTGAAATTAAACCCCAACACCGAAATGGAAAACTGCGGTAAAATTCTCGCCCTGAAAGGGCGGGTGACAATAGCCCGGCGTTTCAACGCCGGGAATGAGTCGGCGACGGATAAGTTCCGAAGGAACGGCTGAAACAGTAGCTCCGTGGTTCAACCGTCCCTTCGGGACTCAATCCCGGATGGCAGCACCCCGGCATTGAAACGCCGGGCTATTGTCAAATGTTCCTACGGAACACGAACAACCCGAGAACACGACTCCGCTTGCGTTTTCAACTTCGGCATTTGGGTTAATTCCCAACTCACGCGCGCTGCGCGCGGAAATATTTGTAAGTGCGGCGCAAGCCTTCTTCCAGCGTCACGCGCGGACGCCAGCCGAGTTCCTTCGCCGCGCGGGTGATGCTGATGCGGCGCACGGGAATCGTCGTGGGCTTGGTCGGGTCGAACTGGATTTTTGCGTCCACAAAACCATCCAGCCGCGTGAGCGTCTCGATGACTTCGCGGATGGTGTGGCTCGCGCCCGCGCCGATGTTGTAGGCGGCGTGGCCTTCGACTTTTTCCGCCGCGAGCAGCAGCGCGTCCACCACGTCGTCCACGAAAACCAAATCGCGCTCCTCGTTGCCCGTGCCCCAGACTTCCAGCGGACTCCAACGCTCCACGACTTTCCGCACAAGCGCGGGCACGACGTGCGCGGTGGCCAAATCAAAATCATCGCCCGGCCCGTAGATGGAACTTGGGCGCAGCACGGCGACGCTCAACTTCGGCGTCGCGCGCTCCGCATAAATCTTGCAAACGACCTCGGTGAACCGCTTGCACCAGCCGACGCCGTAATATTTCTCGAACGGCTCGCCGACGAGCAGTTCGTCCTCCGCGACTTCGCGGTCGCCGGTGGGCGGATAGGCGGTGGTGCTGCCGAGCCAGAGAAATTTCTTCGCGCCCGCCGCCTGCGCCGCCGCAAGCAGCCGCGCATCCATGTAAAAGTTTTCGAGGAACTCCAGTCCGCCGCTGCGATTGAAACCGCCCGCGCTCGCACCGCGTGCCGCACAGTGAAAAATCAATTCGCAGCCCGCCGCCGCACGGACGCAGTCTTCGTCGCGTGTCAGGTCGGCAGTGAAATACTCCACGTCCGCCGTGGGCGAAGCGGGTTGCTTGCGGTGAACCGTCGCGCGCACTTTTGCGCCGCGCGCGATGAGCGCGGTGACCAAGTTTGCGCCGACCAAGCCGGTCGCGCCGGTGACGAGGACTTTTTTTTCTGCGAGTGACACAGGTTTAGCGCGGCCAGGTTTTTCCGTTCTCGCGATACCACGCGAGCGTGCGACGCAGGCCTTCCTTGAGGCCGACGCGGACTTTGAAGCCGAGTTTTTCTTTCGCGAGCGAGTTGTCGATGAGGCGCACGGGAATCATCTGCGGCTTCGTCGTGTCGAAGCGCACGTCGGCATTCTGGAAGCCATCGAGTTCGAGCAAGGTCTGGATGACCTGCTTCACGGAGTAGCCTTCGCCGGCGGAAATGTTCACGGCGAGATAGGTCTCCGGCGATTTCAGCGCGAGCATCAGGCCGTCAATGAAGTCGTCAATATAGAGCAGGTCGCGGATGTCGTTGCCCGTGCCCCAGACGGCGAACGGCGTCTCGCGCTGCACCACGCGGCGGATGAGTGCGGCGGTGACGTGCGAGGTCTTGGCGTCGAACTTGTCGCGCGGGCCGAAGATGTTGGACGGGCGCACGACGATGCACGACATGGGCGTCTTCAACTTCTGCGCGTAGAACATCGCGAGCGCCTCGGAGATGCGTTTGTTCCAGCCCGTGCCGAAATAAACGTCATACGGCTGGCCGTCGAAGGCTTCGCTCTCGCGCACGGCATTTTTGTCCGACGGCGGATAGGCGACGCTGCTGCTGATGTAGAGAAATCTTTTCGCGCCCGCGAGGTAAGCGGCTTCCATGAGCTGCGCGGTCATCACGATGTTGGGCGTGACGTGGACGAGCGGCGTCGCGGAAATGGCCGCCGCGCCGGACGTGCTCGCGGCGCAATGGCAGACGATGTCTACGCCTTGCGCCACGCGAACGCAATCGGCCATGAGCGTGAGGTCGGCCTTCACATACTCGACGCCCGTTGTGTTGAGGCAGGCGGGCAAAGTGTGCAACACGGCACGGACGCGCGCGCCTTCGGTGAGCAGTCGTTCGATGAGGTTGCTGCCGATGAAGCCTGCGCCGCCGGTGACGAGAATGGTTTTGCCGTTGAGATCCAATGACTGCATGGCGCAAGGCTAGGCGAAACGCAGGGCGGTGTAAATCACGCCGCTTGGAAGTGCCTTAATCTCAATCGTAATCTTAATCTGCCGTTTCCAGAGATTATGATTACGAACAGGATTAGGATTAAGAGGCAACCGCCGTGTTGCCGTAAATGGTGACGCTGCCTTCGCGCTCGAAGCTGAACGGGACGAAGACGTAGCGGTTCAACGCCTGCCGGATGGCCGCGTGTTTTTCCGGTGGCGCGAAGAAGAGCATGAAACCTTTCGAGCCTGCGCCGAGAAGTTTGCCGCCGAGCGCGCCGTGGTCGCGCGCCGTTTTGTAAATTTCGTCCACTTCGGTGTTGCTCACACCTTCGGCGAGGCCGCGCTTGAGCGTCCACGTCTGGTGCAGCATCTCGCCGAACTTCGTGATGCTGCCGCTGCCGGTGAGAATCGCGTGCGCTTCGTCCACGAGCTTCCGCATCTGGCGCAACTCCGCCGTCTTGTCACGCATGCCGGCGATGACGTTGGCCGCGATCTCGCCGCCGAGCCGGCTGCTGCCGGTGTAGAGCATCAACAGATTTTTCTCCAGCTCCTCGATGCGCTCCGGTTTGGCCGTGACGGGCTCGACGTTGAAGCTGCCGTCGGTGTTGAAGTGAACCACGTTCAAGCCGCCGAACGCCGCCGCGATCTGGTCCTGCGAGCCGACGTTTTCTTTCAAAACTTTTTGTTCCAGCTCCAGTGCCTTGAGCGCGACTTCCATCTTCGTGAGGTTCTGGCCGCGCAGCGTGGTGAGCGCGCGAATCATACCGACGGCGAACGTGGAACTCGAACCGATGCCGCTGCGAGCGGGCAGATCGCCTTGATGATGAATCTCCAAGCCGTCGGCGTTATCGAAGCCGAGGAAGTGCAAACCCGCGCGGACGGCCGGGTGCAAAATTTCGTTGAACGAAGAAACGGTTTCGATGTGCGACCAGACGATGCGGTGTTTTTCGCCGAAGAACGGCGGCAGTTTGCGCGCGCTGATGTAGCAGTATTTATCAATCGTCGTGGACAGCACCGCGCCGCCTTCCTTGAGATACCACGCGGGATAATCCGTGCCGCCGCCGAAGAACGAGATGCGATACGGTGTGCGGCTGATGATCATGGGGCGCAGCGGTGAAACGGAATCAGAACGGGCCTTTGAACTCGGTAATCTCCGGCGCTTCGGCGCGACCGGCGCTCCAAGTTTTCTTGCCCTTGTGAATCACGGAGTAGGCGGCCTCGGCGATGGTGTGCGCGTTCGGATAGAAATGTTCTTCGAGGCACTTCACCGTCGGGCAGCTCACGGGTGCGAAGCCCATGCGCTTGACGTTGATGGCGCGTTCGCCGCCCATGCGCTCGACGGTCTGCGCGAGGATTTCCGCCGCCGCTCCGCAGGTGACCCAGCCGTTGTCCACGACGAGGAGGTTGCCGGTCTTGCGGACGGATTTTTCAATCGTGTCCATGTCGAGCGGGCTCAACGAGACGGGGTCAATGACTTCGGCCTTGATGCCGGCGGCTTCGAGCAAGCCGCGCGCGCGGAGCGCTTCGACGGCCATGAACGAGATGCCGACGATGGTCACATCCGAACCTTCACCGAGGATGCGCGCTTTGCCGAACGGCATCGTGTAAGCCTCGGTCGGAACGTGGCCTTTGTAGCGGTGCAACAGTCGGTGCTCCATGTAAATCACCGGGTTCTCGTCGCGAATGGCGGCGATGAGACAGCCCTTCGCGTCGTAAGGCGTCGTGGGCGCGACGACTTTGATGCCGGGGACGTGCATGAAATAGGAGTGGAACGACTGCGAATGTTGCGCGCCCTGACCCCAACTGCGGCCGACGCACGCGCGGACAACGATGGGAACATTGACCACGCCGCCATACATGTAATGGCTCTTGGCGGCAATGTTCACGAGCTGGTTCATCGCCAGCAAAATGAAATCCATGCGTTCGTGGACGTGGATGGGACGCATTCCCGCCTGCGCCGCGCCGATGGCCATGCCGGTCATGGCGTCTTCGGAGAGGGGCGTGCCGAGGACGCGGTCGCGGCCATATTTTTCAGCGAGGCCTTTCAGCGTGCCGTAAAAGGCGCGGTGATCGTCAATGCCGATGCCCAAGTTGAAAACGCCGGGGTCGCGCGCCATTTCCTGATCTGTGGCTTCGCGGATGGCGTCGCCGTAGTTGATGATACGTTCCATGTCAGCTTTCTTTGAAAAGGTGTTTGTTCAGTTCTTCTGGCCCAGGGAACGCGCCGGCTTCCGCGAACGCGAAGGCTTCTTCCAACTGCTGCGTGACCTCGGCCTCGATTTCCTTGCGCGCCTTTTCGTCGAGCCGCGCGGCGATGAGGCGGATGGGGTCTTTCTCAAACCACACCTCGGCCTCGGCGCGATCGCGGCGAGCGCCGTCAAAATCTTCGTTCGGGCCGACGTGTTCGCGCCAGCGATAGGTCATGCACTCGAACAGAAACGGCCCGCCGTGCCCGTGGCGCAGCGCGGAAACCGCCTTGGTTACCTGCTCGTAGACGCCGAGCGCGTCGTTACCGTCAATGCGGGTGGCCTGCACTCCGATGGCGTTGGCGCGTTCGGTGATGTTGGACTTGGGCTGGCGGTCGAGCTGGCGCGAGTTGACGGCGTAACCGTTGTTCTCGCACATGAAGATGACCGGCAGGCGTTCGAGCGCGGCGAAATTCAAGCTTTCGTAAAAGCAACCTTCGTCCACCGCGCCGTCGCCGAAGAAGGTGAGCGCGACGTTGTCCTGTTTCTTCATCTTGATCGCGGCGGCGTAACCGACGGCGTTCGGGATGCCCGTGCCGACGATGGCCGAGGCGCTCAACACGCCGGCTTCAATGTCCACGAGGTGCATCGAGCCGGACTTGCCGCGGCCGCAACCGGTGACCTTGCCGTAAAGTTCCGCGACCATGCGCGGGAGATGGCCGCCCTTGGCCATATAGATGGCGTGGTTGCGGTAAGTGCCGAAGATGACGTCGTCCTTGCGAAGAGCCGCCGCAACGCCCGCCGCCGTGGCTTCCTGCCCGATGGAAAGGTGGACGGGGCTTTTGATCTTGTCGGTCGGGTATTCCTTGGCGACCCGCTCTTCCACCCGGCGGATGAGCAACATCGAGCGGTAGAGTCGCTCGGAAATCGTTCGTTTGGCTTCTTGCATGAGCGGGCAAAATAATTTATCGCCGCCCTTTGTTTCAAGCACAAAGGCTGGTTATTTGTGTTGTGCGAAGAATTCCCCGGCGCGCTGATAGGACTCCGGCGTGCCGATGTCTATGAAGGGATACTCGCCTTTGAGCGCGTAGAAACCGCGTCCGCAGAATTTCGGGAACACGTCTTTCTCGATGCTTACGGGTCGGTCTGCCGGAATTTCTTCGATGGCGTCGCGGCTGGCGAGGTAAAGCCCGGCGTTGATGTAGCCGCCGGTGGTTGCGCCTTGCGGCTTTTCGGTGAACGAAGTCACGGCGTCGTTCGCGTCGGTCTCGACAAGGCCGCTGCTGCTGACTTGCGGCTGACGCGTGAGCACCATCGAGAGGCGTGCGGATTTGGCGCGGTGAAATTCCACGAAGCGCGCGAGGTCGAGGCGCGTGACGGAATCGCCGTTGGTCACGAGCGCGGTGGGCGATTGCAGGAGTGGCAGGCAGGCGCGCACCGCGCCGCCCGTGCCGAGCGGCGTCGTTTCGACGTTGGCGAGAATCTCCATGCCGTTCCAGTCTTCGTTTTTGACAAACTCCTGCACCATTTCCGCCATGTAGCCAAGCGACAACACCACGCGCCGCGCGCCGAAACCGCGCAGCCATTCCAGATAACATTTCAGGAACGGCACGCCGTTGATTGGCACGAGAACTTTTGGCCGGTCGGAGAAAACGGAACGCAACCGCGTGCCGAAGCCGCCCGCCAAAATCACCACGTCAATGTTTTGCAAACTGGTCGCGGGCAAGTTCAGTTCTCCAGTAGTCCAACATATCTTGCAGGCATTGCTTGTAGGGGATTTCCGCTTTCCAGCCGGTCTCGCCCTTGAACTTGTCGGCGCAGGGAATCTGCAACGTCACGTCCGCCGGGCGCAGCAACGCGGGGTCAACGCGCACTTCGATCTTGCCGTTGAACGTCGTCATCGTGAGCAGCAAATCCAGCATCTCGCGGATGGTCATCGTGATGTCGCCGCCGATGTTGTAAACGTCGCCGGGCTTGCACTTGTGCGCGAGCAACCAGTAGGCGCGCACGGTGTCGCGCACATCCGCGAACGTGCGGACGCTGTCGAGATTGCCGACGCGAATGACGGGCTCTTGCAAACCCATCTCGATGCGCGCGACTTGCTGCGAGAAAAATGAATCCACGAACACCTCGCCGCGACGCGGGCCGCTGTGCGTGAACATCCG
>JBJOPC010000143.1:0-10778 GCA_046050965.1 Verrucomicrobiota bacterium
AATGTCAGTTTGAATTTGAGCAAGCCACTGACACGCGACGGAAACAAAGGCTGGAAGCAAAAATATGGGGCGTAAAAGAATTCCATGCCGCAACACCAAATTGTCGGGCAGAGATTGAAGACCGCGCCAAGATATGCCGCTCAAACACGGAATTTGCAGTGAAGAATTTGATTGAATCGTGCCGCAGCATTGTTGTGGGATGGTTTGAATTTGTCCCCTCTGAAGGCATCCAAAATTTGAGCGGTGAACTTGAGCAGCTTGCCTCAAAGAATATTTCAGAACAACTAGCGTGGTTTGGCTTACGAGATTTTATCTCGTTGGGAATTTGATTTATGGCGTTACGAGTTGACCTGACAGGGAACGCGACTGGTTTTTCGCAGATGTTGAACTCTGCCAAGACGCAGGCGAAGGCGTTCTCGTCGTCTATCTCGCACGAAATCACGTCGTCGTGGGGTGGGTTGGGGAAGGCGTTCGCGGGTGGTATTGCGGGGGCGTTGAGCTACGGGCTTCACGCGCCGGAGATAGTTCGTGCGTATGACTTGGACAGAGTTCCCGCTTTCGTCTGACACGCGGGGAACGTCACCACTGTCAGCAACACGATAGCTGATGCACGAATGGCGCAGGGCGTTCTTTTTCCAAGCAACGCCTGCGCTTGCGGCGAGTTTCAATAATTGGTTGGTGATGTTCTCAAACTGGCAAACCTTGCCCGATGTTTTTAGATATGGGCGCAACCATGCTTTCAAGTTGTCCCGCACAGGAACGAGCCGTCGTCGCTGGTCAGATTTGGTGTTCTCAATTGGCAACACTTCAATGAAGCTCTCGCCGGGCTTGGCGGATAATTCAACCTGTCGCCAGTCAAGCCGACTAATTTCAGAGTGCCGCAGGCCAGCAAAGGCGGCAATGGCAAGGAATGGCACTAGCCGCTTGTCGGCTTCGGCCAACAGGGTTTTGAGTTCGTCTGGCGAGTAGATGCCGATTGCGCCAATTTTCCGAGCAGAGTAATTCTGGACGCCTTCGAGCAGGTCGGTTCCCTTCACCAGATAGCCTTGCAGAATGAGCCAGCGAAAGAAAAATCCCAACACGTCCCGATGATTTCGCTTCGAGCGTTCACTCAATGGCATGGCCGAGAGATAATCAGAAATCAGTTTAGGCGTAAGTGTGTGAACGTCACAGTTGAAACTCTCGGCAAAACGACCGAGCAAAACTTCAAGCTGTTTCAGTCGGGCTTTGGATTTTCCGTCAGCCTTCGCTTTCGTCTGCAATTTCAACACGGCATCGGCAACGGATATTTTCGGAAGCTCGACAGCGTAACGGCTAATCCATTCACGGCAGACTTCGGCGAGACTTGACCGTCCAGCGAGTATTTGCAAGGCGGCGGCATACTCGCGGCAAGCCGTATCCACGGTAACATTTACAGTGCTACTGGCTTCGACAGCCCGCAGATAAGTCATGCGGTCGCCGTTTCGCAGTTCTAACGCCATGTGTTCACCGTTGGTAATTTTGACACAGGCATCTTCCGCGACCGTCCGCGCTGCCTCTAGCGTAGAACGCCAGACCCGCTTGCGCTTGCCGAGCAAGGAATAGACAACCATAAACCCATTGTAGGTTTGTCCGTTCTGAATTTGGTGCACCTTGTGAATTTTGGCCGAGACGCCAAAATTGCTCACTGTCACAGGGAATCTGTCTTTCATAGTCCAATGAAGTCGTGACATTAAACCGTCACTAAAAACTGACTCATTGGAAAACCCTCGAAAGGATGGTCGGGGCGGTGAGATTTGAACTCACGACCTCTTGGACCCGAACCAAGCGCGCTAGCCAAACTACGCTACGCCCCGGACCATGGGGCGCAGAAGTTGCCCGCACCCACCCCGCTTGGCAAACTTTTTCCTCGCCGCAAAACTCCCCTTTACAAATCGAGACGACGCGCTAGTTTCACCCGCACAAAATCTATGCGCCAAACAATTTTCAACCTCCTCGGCTGCGCCACCCTCGCTTTCATCGTCACTGGTTGCGCGGGGCCGGAACAGAAACTCGGTCGTGGCCTCACTAACCTCACGGAACCCCTGCGCGGCGGCGAAACTTGCCGCGCGGTCGAACAGGCCACGCTGTTTGAATCGCCCGACACTGGCTTCGCCATCGGCCAAGTGCGCGGGGCGCGCCGCACGTTAGCGCGCACCTTGCTGGGCGTCTACGAAGTCGCCACGTTCCCCATTCCTAACACGCACCGCTACGCGCCGATTTGCACGGGCGCGTTGAGCGCGAATCCCGTTTATCCCGACGGCTACAAGCCCGGCTGGATTTCCGGCGAGAACGCGTTGAGCACGGATTCGCACCTCGGTATTTTCGACAACGGCGATGTCGCGCCGATGTTCCCCGGCAGCCGCTTCCGTATTTTCGACAACTAGAAACTGCGAAACCAATCTTCAAGCTCCACGTTCACGCGTGGAGCTTTTTTCGTGGGCGCAAACCGCGCTTGGTTTTCCGCCATTGGCAAATACACTTCAGCCATGTCTGCGCCCGCCAACGCCAAAAACTTTTCCTGCCTGATCGTCGAGGACGATTTGAACTTCGCCGCCATGTCCGGCCAAGTCGTGCGTGCCGAGGGTGGGTTGACGCAACACGCGCCGACCATCGCCGCCGCGCGCGCGGCCGTCGCCCGCCAGGCTTTTGACCTCGTGCTGCTCGACAACCATTTGCCTGACGGCAAGGGCTACGATTTTTTTGAACACGTCGCGCGCCGCAATCCCGAAGCGCCGGTCGTGATGATCACCGGTCTGCCAGATTTAACCGAGGCGGTCACGCTCACACGCAACGGACTGTTTGAGTATCTCACGAAGCCCATCGGCGTGGACGCGCTCGCGGCGTGTTTGCAGCGCGCGAAGTTACGGATGGCATCGCGGGAAAATGCGGCGGGCAAAGTGGAGTTTTTCGGTGACGCCCCGGCCATGCGCGAAGTTCTCGCACAACTCCGCCAAGCCGCCTTGCACCGCGACGGAACCGTGTTGCTCACCGGCGAAACCGGCACGGGCAAAGAAGTCGCCGCACGCGTGCTGCACCAACTCACGGACGCGAGCGCGCCGTTCATCGCCGTGAACTGCGCCGCGCTGCCGGGCGAAATGTTTGAATCGGAGTTATTCGGCGCCGAGCGCGGCGCGTTCACCGGTGCAGACAAAAAACGCGCCGGCCTCGCGGCAGCGGCAGCGGGCGGCACGTTGTTCCTCGATGAAATTGCCGAAGTCCCGCTCGCGCAGCAGGCGAAACTTTTGCGGTTGCTGGAAGCGCGCGAGTTCCGCGCGCTCGGCAGCACCGCCACGCAGCCGTTCACCGGACGGTTCCTCGCCGCGACGAATAAAAATCTCGCCGACGAAGTGAAGGCTGGGCGGTTCCGCGAAGATTTGCTGTATCGCCTCGACGTGTTCAGCGTGGAGTTGCCGCCGTTGCGCCAGCGGCGCGCGGACATTCCCGGCCTCGCGGAATTGTTACTCACGCAGCTTGCGAAAAAATATTCGCGCCCCAAACCGTTGCTGCAAGCCGACGACCTCGCGAAACTTGCCGCGCACAGTTTCCCCGGCAACGTGCGCGAACTCCGCAACGTCATCGAGCGTTCCCTGCTCCGCACCGCGAGCGATACCAAATGGCTCGCGCTCGATTTGAATTGGCTCAACAAAAATTCTCCCGCCGCTCCCATCCCCGCGCCTGAAGCTTCAAGCCCTGCGCCTCTTCCTGACGACCCGCTCCCCGCCGACCGCGCGCTCACGCCCATCGAAGCGCAGGAATACAAACTCATCCGCGACACCGTGCGCGCGAACCAAGGCGGCATCCGCCGTTCCGCCACCGTGCTGGGAATGTCGCCGCAAGCCTTGCTGCGCCGCTTGGAAAAATGGCCGGAACTGCGCGTGAAGTAACTTTGGAGACCGCATAAATGCGGAACTCTAAACATTGCTCCGCGCGCCGCCGTTCTGCTAGTTTTTTGCGCGAAACATGGAAGCAACCATTGCCTCACCTACCCGCGCCAAGTTCCGCCTGCAAGAGGGCGGACTCATCCTCGTCATTTTGTTTCTCGGCGCGCTGCTGACGTTCTTTGGCGGCTCGGTGAAATCGCCGAAGTTCAACGTCAAAGCCGACGGCACACGCGAACGGGCGTTCGTCAAAAATGCGGCGGGCGAAGACGAGCCCGCTTTTGAAGAGCGCAACAAATTCCTCAACGCGCAAAACCTCGCGCAGCTCGCAAAGGACACTAGCTTCATCGCCATCATGGCCGTGGGCGCGACGCTCGTGATTATTGCAGGCGGCATTGATTTGTCCGTCGGCGCAATTTACGCGCTCGCGTCCGTGCTGGCGGCGCTGGTGTTGAACAAGTTTGGCGCGGGCGGTTCGTGGCCGCAAATTGCCGCCGGACTGGCGGTGTGTTTGGGCGTGGCGAGCATTTGCGGTTTGCTCAACGGCGCGATGATTGTCTCGCTCGGCGTGCATCCGTTCATCATTTCGCTCGGCACGATGGCGATTTTTCGCGGCATCGCGTTCGTGGCAACCAAGGGACAATCCATCGGTGATTTCCCGCAAGCGTTCCGCGAACTCGTGCGCTACGAAGTCGGCAACGGTTTGAGTCTCGTGCCGATGCTCGTGATGGTCATCGTGGCGGTGGTCGGGGGAATTTATCTCTCGCGCACCGCGCCGGGTCGCTACATCTACGCAGTCGGCGGCAACGAAAACGCCACGCGCTACAGCGGCATCGGCGTGCGCAAAGTGAAGCTGTGGATTTATATTTTCTCCGGGTTCACGGCGGGCATCGCGGCGTTGCTGTCGCTTGGTTATTACGGCGCTGGCACATCGGGCGACGGCCAAGGTTACGAACTGAACGTCATCGCGGCGTCGGTCGTCGGCGGCGCGAGTTTGTCCGGCGGCAAAGGCACGGCGCTGGGCGCGCTGCTCGGCGCGCTGGTCATCCAGATGATCAACAGCGGCATCGTCATCCTGAACATTGACCAGAACTACAGCCAGATCATCATCGGCTCCGTGGTCATCATCGCCGTGGTGCTGGATCAATTGAACGGTTGGCTGGCGAAACGGCGGCTGGCGAAGGGCTGAAAGTTTTGCGCCTTTACTTTGTGCGCCGCCCGCCTCGTTGAAGTCTGAAACTTTAGCGCAGCAGCGGCTGTCACCTAGTCGTGTTGGTGAAATTCGAGGTCGCTAAAGCTCCAGCTTCAGCATAAAACCTTCGCGAGCCGTCCAACGATGCCCAGCGAGCATCCTGCCATCGCCAGAAAATACAACCCATATCTCTCATTATGTCTGTTGAAATAAAATGCCGCTGCCAACACTGCGACGGCCACATCGCCTTCGATAAAACCCAGACCGGCGCGCTAGTGGACTGCCCCCATTGCAAGCTGGAGACGCGCCTGTTCGTGCCTCAAACCGCTACACCGGAACCGCCCGCCGTGAAATCTCCTGCCAGCGAGCGCATCCTGCTTGCCGCCGAGACTGGTGGCGCCACGCCCATAGAAGCTGGATTACGCGACATCGGCTCGGCCTACTTCGCTGGCAGCATCCTCATCTGCGCCGTCCTCGTGCTGGCCGGTTTCGCCACGTTGATAGATCGCGCGAGCGGCGATTCCGCGTGGCAAGGTGTCCTCACCATGCTCTGCGCTGTCGGCGCCGTCGTGCAAGGCATCATCTTGAAACGGATCTTCCACGCCGCCGCCGAAGCCCTGCGGTTGTTGCGGAAAATCTCCGAGAAAAAATGAGCGACTAATCGCCCAACTCGGAGAGAAGATTTTAGAACAATCTTCCTTCTGAAAAGTTTTGCGCCTTTACTTTGCGCGCGTCCCGCCTAGTTTTTGTGGCAGAAAGGTGAATTTATGAACTCGATTTTTGCTCTCTTTGACCTCGGTGGTGGCCAGATTCTTTTGATTCTGGCGTTGGTGTTGGTTTTCTTCGGCGCCAAGAAAATTCCAGAACTGGCCAAGGGTCTAGGACAAGGCATCAAGGAATTCAAGAAAGCCACACGCGAAGTCACTGACGAGATTAATAACTCCGCCGAAGCCACCCCGCCGCAGCCTAAACAAGTTCCCAACGCAGTTCCGCAATCCACGACACCGCCGGAAACGAAGGTTGTTTGATTCATGGTTCGTGGCGGTTTGATTTCTTCCGCTGATTCTCATGCTCGACCCTCGTGACGCCGCGCCGGGTGACGCCGCCGCTGAAGACGGTGGCGGGCCGGTCAAAACTTTCCTCGATCATCTCGAAGACCTCCGTTGGGTGGTGGTCAAGAGCATGGTTACGCTCGGACTGGCATTCGTCGTTTGCCTCGTCGCTGGCAACTGGGTGGTGGCGGTGCTGACTTATCCCCTCAAAAAGGCCACGGTCAAGTATCCCCCCGACCATCAGGTTGTGACGTTTCTGTTCGGCCAAAACCGGCTGGGCGTGATGCAACTGCCGCCCGCCGAAAAAAAAGTGCTCGGCCTCGGCACTAACCAATTTGTCACGCTCCACCTGCAACCCATCACGGTTGGCACGAACCAAGTGCTGGGGTTCACCGCCGACCACAATTTTGAAGAGGCGAACAAACTCGCTGTGCCGCTCGTGAGCCAAAGCCCGGCGGGGTCGTTCATCACGGCGGTGCAGGTGGCGATTTATGCCGGCGGCATTATTTCCGCGCCCTTCATCATGTATTTTGTGGCGGCGTTCGTCTTTCCCGCACTGAAATGGAAAGAGCGAAAATATATTTATCAAGGGATGATGATTGGACTGGGGCTGTTCTTTTCAGGGGTGGCTTTCTGCTACTTTCTGCTGCTGCCCGTGTCGTTGTCAGCGTCGGTAAGTTACACCGAATGGCTGGGTTTTTCCGTGCAACAATGGCGGTCGGAAGACTACATCAGCTTCGTGTGCCGTTTCATGCTGGGTATGGGGTTGGGGTTTGAAATGCCCGTCGTGCTGCTGGTGCTGGTGAAAATCGGCATTCTGAATTACCGGATTCTTTCCAAGGCGCGGCGCTACGTCATCGTGCTGAATTTTTTCCTCGGCGCGGTGCTCACCACACCGGAAATCATCACCCAAGTTTTGATGGCGTTGCCGTTGCAGGTGCTCTACGAAATCAGCGTGTGGATAGCGTGGTATTGGGAACGGCAGGAACGCAAACGCAACCCGCAAACGGACGCCGACTAACCGAGCTGGGCAGGTGGAAAAGCTTCCGTGGCACACGTCTTGCGAGTTCTTCGCTTGAAGCCTATGAATACCTTTTCCAAAACCAAACCTGCACGTTTGCAACCGGAGTTTATCGCTGCGCATCGGATGCCGGGACAAGTGATTCCACCCAAATATGACGGGCTTTTTCTCATGCACCTGCGTTCGCGCATCGGCCCGGCACCGCAGCCTAGCCGCCGTTTCAAGATTCCCGTGAAGTTCCGCATCGCGAGTGATTTTCACGCAGAAGTGATGAAAATCACGCGCGCCTAGCCTTTGCGTTGGTTGGATTGGATGCCGGAGTTAAAAAACTCCGGCCTTTTTTTATTCGCCCAGCCGCAGCCCCGGACGCGTGGCGCGGAATTCCACTTTCTCGAAGCCGAGTTGATGAAACAAGTTGGCCAGTTGCGTGTGGGCGCGTTCGTCGGCGTCGGCGAGGATGCCGTTGCGACGGGCGGCGCGCTGGAGGTCGTCGAGGGCTTGCTGCCGCGCGGACTGCTCCAGATTTTTGTCGAAGGAACGCAGCAAGCCAGTCGTGCGCTCGATGATTTGTGTCTGTTTTTCGTCGAGGTAGGCGTCGGTGAGTTTCGCGGGTGGCAGCACGATGGAAATTTTGCTGCCGGAGAGTTGCACGTCGCCGGGTTTGAGTTGCGCGAAATCCACACCCGCCTTTAGCACCCCGTGCGCGACCATGATGACGCGGCTCGTGCCGAGATAATTTACGTCCTCCAGCACGACGACTTTTTCCATGACATATTTCACGGTGACCAGTTGCGACAGCGTCTGGACCTGCTGCACGACGTTGGCGGTGTCCCAGATTTTTTTCGGCGCGCGCGTGGCGAATAGTGCGCCGGTGGTGGCGATAAAAAAGCCGAGGGCGAAAACCACGAGCAAGAGCAGAATCAAAATGGCGGGGTGAAGTCGGCGCACGGGCAAAAGCTAGTCGTTCAACCGAAATTGCAAAGCGCGAATCATGGCTGCGGTGTGCAGAAAAATTATTTCACAAAGCCGTTTGACGCGTAGAAGTCGTGTGCTACGTTCCGCCGGGTTTAACCACTTTTTTATGAGCGCAAGAAAACTATCTACCAGCGGCGCGGTATCGCAAAAAATCACTTTGTCCGCCCGCGAGACGAACCTCGTCCTGCCGCCGGACGCCGTGCGCATCCAGCAAAACGGCATCGAATTCCGCAGCGCCAACGCCATCCCGCTCTGGGCGGAGATGACCCTCTCGCTCGATTGCCCCTACGAAGGTAAATTGAATTGCAACGGCGTCATCGTCGGCTGCAACGGCAATCGCCACAGCGGCTATCTCGTCTCCGTGCTGTTCACTGGCCTCTCGAAGCAAGCGCAGGCGCGGCTCAATTCGCTCGCTTACTCCTAACCGCCCGCGCCCGGCGCGACTTTTCCGAATTCCGTGCGTGAATTGTTCGCGCTCGCCCGTTACTTTCCCGCCCCAGCACTATGGAACTATTTCACAAAATTCTGAAAGTCGCCGTGGACGGCGGCGCGTCCGACCTCCACATCAAAATCGGCACGCCCGTCATCCTCCGCATCAGCCGCCAACTCGTCGCCGTCGAATGTCCCAACCCCACCAAAGAATGGATGGACGCCGTCGTCAAAGGCCTCGTGCCGCCACACCTTTTTGAAAAGCTGGAGAAAGAACGCGAAATAGATTTCTCCTACCATGTCCACGGCCTTGGGCGTTTCCGCACAAATTTGTTTCAGCAACGTGGCGAATGGTGTCTTGCCATGCGCTACGTCAAAGCCAGCGTCCCCAGCTTTGAGCAGCTCGGCCTCCTCCCGCAAGTCGCCACCGTCGCTGAAGCTCATCGCGGCATCGTTCTCCTCGCCGGCACTACCGGCTCCGGCAAATCCACCACGCTCGCCGCGATGATTGAGCACATCAACAGCCACTCCAAACGCCACATCATCACCCTCGAAGACCCCATCGAATACGTCTTTGAAGACAACCAATCCGTCATCGAACAACGCGAAGTCGGCCTCGACACCCAATCCTTCCACCACGCCCTCAAACACGTTCTCCGCCAAGACCCCGACATCATCATGGTCGGCGAAATGCGCGACTCCACCAGCTTCCAAGCCGCCATCAGCGCCGCCGACACCGGCCACCTCGTCCTCTCCACCCTCCACACGACGAACGCCTCCCAGTCCATCGGCCGCATCCTCGACTTCTTCAAAGCCGACGAACGCGAACAAATCCGCCGCCAACTCGCCGGCACGCTCCACGCCGTCATTTGCCAACGCATGGTTCCCACCGTTGCTGGCGGCATGACGCCCGCGCTGGAAATTCTCATCAACACGCCCACGGTAAAAAAACTCCTCGAAGAAAACCGCCTCGACAAACTCGCCGCCGCCATCGAGACCGCGCGCGACGACGGCATGCTCACCTTCAACCAAGCGCTCTTCGACCTCACCAAGTCCGGCAAGATCACCGAGAAAGACGCGCTCGCCAAAGCCAGCAACCCGCAAGCCCTCGAGATGAACTTCAAAGGCATCTTCAACAGCGAAGGCAGCCGCATCCTCGGGTAAGCAGAACGAAAGCGGATTCATGTCCGGCGGAACGCCTCATCCGCATGGCGGCGCACCTCCGCCGCATGGCGGCGCACCTCCGCCGCGTGACGGAGCGATTCCTCCGCGTGTCCGGGCGTCTCCGGCGCGTGTCTGGGCGACTCCGCCGCATGACGGAGCGGCTCCGCCGTGTGTCTGGACAGTTCCGGCGCGTGACGGAGCGGTTCCGACGCATGGCTGGATGATTCTTCCGCGTGTCGGAGGAGTTCCGCCACGCGTCTGGACGGCTCCGCCGCGTGTCTGGGAAGCTCAAACACGGCAGAAAATGGCAGTTTTTGATGATTTTGAGGCTTTTTCTCGCAAAAACGGCCTCCGCACCCCGATTTGAGAAGTTTGATTGGTCAAAATAAGCCAGTTACCGAGTGACCGTCCCAAGTAGGAGACGACGTAAGGAGTCTCCGACTAGACCGACCCGCGCGGATTTGAAATGAGACTCCTCACGTCGTCTCCTACAAATTAAATATGCCGCGCCGAGACGCATGGGCTGGTTTGCAGCCAACAAGTTTAGCCACGTTGCCAATAAAATTACTTTTTAATGGACGGTTAGAGTAAGGGGCAGTTGAATTTCGATGTTCATGAAAAAGGAAAGTAAGGCAATTTTTGCCGACGACATTCGTGAGATGAGCGAGCGAGTGACCGAACTCTCCCGAACTTGCGCAATCCATCGTATGCTTATCAACCGCTATACCTACAAGCGGTATTCAAAGGAGCTTGAAAGCCACCGCGATTTCTTTGATGCAATCGCCAGTTCAATGATTCAGGGTTTTTGTGTAATTACGTGTCTGCTTTTTGATTCCGGCAAACGAGATGATGTCAAATCGCTTCCAGTTCTAATAAACTATCTTTCATCGTTAGACCCAAAACTTGGGCAAAAATTGAAGTTCAGCATTGATGAGCAGCGACGACTTCTTGATAAATATTTTGCCTTTCGGCATAAAATTTTTGCCCATAGAGATAAGGCAAAACCACCTTGGGAGATTTTTGGAACACAGTCAAAAAGCGTTGTT
>JBJOPC010000144.1:0-3882 GCA_046050965.1 Verrucomicrobiota bacterium
CAAAGTTGTGCCGCCGGGCATCGGCATCGTGCATCAAGTGAACTTGGAATATCTCGCGAAGGGCGTGTTGAACCAGAACGGAATTTATTATCCCGACACGCTCGTCGGCACGGACTCGCACACGACGATGATCAACGGTCTGGGCATTGTTGGCTGGGGCGTCGGCGGCATCGAAGCCGAAGCGGGGATGCTCGGTCAGCCGGTTTATTTTCTCACGCCCGATGTGGTCGGCGTCCATCTGACCGGTGCGATTCGCGAAGGCGTCACGGCCACGGACGTCGCGCTCACGGTCACGCAGATGCTTCGCAAGGCGAAGGTCGTCGGCAAGTTTGTCGAGTTCTTCGGCCCCGGCGCGGCGGCGTTGCCGCTGGTGGATCGCGCGACCATCGCGAACATGGCGCCCGAATACGGCGCGACGATGGGCTTCTTCCCAATTGACGAGGAATGCACGAATTACCTCCGCGCGACCGGTCGCACGAATGGCGACTGCAAGCTCTACGAAAATTACTATCGCGCGCAAGGTCTGTGGGGAATGCCCAAGCTCGGCGACATCGAATACTCGCAACTCGTGGAACTCGATCTCGCGTCCGTGCGTCCGAGCGTCGCGGGGCCGAAGCGTCCGCAAGATCGGATTGAGTTGCCGAATTTGCGCCGGGAATTTTTTAGCGCGTTGCAACGCCCGACGAATGAAAATGGTTTCGGCAAATCACGCCAAGACTCTGTCAAGTCGGTGAAGATTGAGATGGCGTCGAAGAAAAAAGCGAAGGTTGGCACTGGCTCGGTGCTCATTGCGGCCATCACTAGTTGCACGAACACGAGCAATCCGAGCGTGATGCTCGCGGCGGGTTTGCTCGCGAAGAAGGCCGTCGAAAAAGGTTTATCCGTGAACCCAGCGGTGAAGGCGTCGCTTGCGCCCGGTTCGCGCGTCGTGACGGATTATCTCAAGAAGACGAACCTACAAAAGTATCTCAACAAACTGCGCTTCAATCTCGTCGGCTACGGCTGCACGACGTGCATCGGCAACTCCGGCCCGCTCGACGCGAACATCGAAGACGCCGTCGTGAAAAATGATTTCGTCGCCGCGAGCGTGTTGTCCGGCAACCGCAATTTCGAGGCGCGTGTTCACCAAAATATCAAGGCGAACTTCCTCATGTCACCGCCGCTCGTGGTGGCGTTCGCGCTGGCGGGTCGCGTGGATATTGACTTGAGCTGCGAACCGCTCGGCAACGACAAGTCGGGCGTGCCGGTTTATCTCGCGGATATTTGGCCGACGCTCGGCGAAGTGCGCGACGCGATGGAGTCCGCGCTCAAGCCGGAAATTTTCCGCAAGCTCTACAAAGATTTCGCCGCGCAAAATCCGAAGTGGAACGAAATCCCGTCCAGCACCGGCAACGTCTACGAGTGGGATTGCCAGTCCACCTACATTCAAGAGCCGCCGTTCTTCCAGAATTTTTCGCAGACGCCCGGCAGCATCGCTTCGATCACCGGCGCGCGCGCGCTTGGCATTTTCGGCGACAGCGTGACGACGGATCACATTTCGCCTGCTGGCGCGATCAAGAAGAGTTCACCTGCTGGAAAATTTTTGCAGGAGAACGGTGTCGAGGCGATTGACTTCAACAGCTACGGCTCACGTCGCGGCAACGACCGTATCATGACGCGCGGCACGTTCGCCAACGTCCGCATCAAAAATCTGATGCTCGGCGGCGAAGAAGGCGGCAACACGCTCGGCGCGGACGGCGCGAAGACTTCGATTTACGACGCTTCGATGGCATATCAAAAAGTTGGCACGCCGCTCATCGTCATCGCTGGACAAGAATACGGCACGGGCAGTTCGCGCGACTGGGCGGCGAAAGGCACGAACCTGCTCGGCGTCAAAGCGGTCGTGGCACAGAGCTTCGAACGCATCCACCGCAGCAACCTCGTCGGCATGGGTGTGCTGCCGTTGCAATTCAAGGACGGCACGACCGCGCAGACTTTGAAACTCGACGGCACGGAGGCTTATGACATCGTCGGCCTTGACGCAAACATCAAACCGCAGCAAGACCTCACGCTGAAAATCACGCGTAAAACCGGCGAAGTGGAAAACGTGAATGTCCGCTGTCGCATTGATACGCCCATCGAGATTGATTACTACCAGCACGGTGGGATTTTGCCGTATGTGCTGCGACAGTTGGTGGCGCAGGCGTAGCGGTTGGCGGCAAAATTAGATTGTCACTGGCCGTAATTCTTGGGTAGATACTGCGTAGCCTGTTGCGGATTTGTTGCCCAACGGTCGTTTTGGAAATTTTTATGAACCTCTTTAAAACAGCGGCGATGGTTGGCTTGGTGGCAATGGCATTGACGGGTTGTGGCGTTGACGACGCGCCCGCGCCCAAGGTGGCACGCAAACCGAAAGCTCCCGTGGCGCATACGCCGAAAGCTGCGCCGACCAAGCCTGCGAAAGCGGAGAAGGTTATTGAAGTGGGGACGAAGGAATATCTGGACGCCAAACACGGATTCCGCGATGCGATTTTCGGCCAGAACGAAACGGAAGTCGGAGATTTGAGCCTCGTGAGCAAAGACGAGCGCTTGGGTTTGGCGACGTATGTGCGCGCAGGCGATGTGAAAGAGCTGGAAGGTGTGCCGCTGGAATCCATTCGCTACACCTTTTTCCAAGGTCGGTTGGCGCGGGTGGATTTAAAGTGGAAAGCAGAATATCCTGGCAGCGTGACGCCCACGCCCTTGAGCACGGAAATGGCGGCACGTTGCTCGACGACTTATGGGCGGCCGCGCAAACAATCGCGCACCAAAGAAGTGGCGCAGTATCTCTGGGCGGGGGAGACGATGGAGATTTTGGTAGATGAATTTTTCTTGCCCGGCATTGTGCAACCGATGGGTAAGCCGATGGACAAGTATGCTGCTTCCTCGCCCTCGACGACGTGGCTCGTCCCGCCGACGACGACCGGACAGATGGTGATGCGGAGCATTCCGCTCAAGAAGGAAATAGATTCCCGGGCGGCGCAGTTGGCGAACGAGACACACAACGGCTTGTGAGGTGGCGGCGGGCACAGGGCAGATTAGGATTTTTTTGGTGGCGGAGTTGGCTTGGCTTGGAAGTTGCCAGCAGAGGGGCAGTTCGTTTCTTTGAAAGAGGCGAGTCAGGTAACTCAACACTGAAAATAACATGGCATTGCCGTTTTTAAACCGTTCCACCCGCCGCGAGCAAGTGGTGGTGATTGATTTGGGTGGGCGCACCACCAAAGCGGTCGTCATGGCGCGGCGGGGCGCGGGTTTCGCGCTGCTCAAATATGCGATTGCGGATGCGCCAGCTCCGCAAAAAACTTTTTCTTCCGACGTCATCGGTGAACATCTCAAGTCCATAGTTGAGACACTCGGCGTCAAAACCAAAGGCGTGTCCATGGCGGTGGGAGTGAATGATGTGATTGTGAGACAGGCGGAGTTGCCGCAACTGCCGTTGCAAGATATGCGGCTGGTGCTCAAGACCAGTCCCAAAACATACCTGCAGCAAGATTTACCGAATCATTTGTTCGATTGTTTTATTTTGCCGCTGAAGGGCGGCGCGTTGGCCGGGGCAGCGGAGGAAAAAGACAAAGATAAAGACAAGGACAAAGCCAAACCGCCGATGTCGCAGAAACTCAAAGTGCTGGTGACGGGTGCCAAGAAACAATTTGTGGATGACATGGCGGCAGCGGCTACGAGCGCGACGTTAAAGGCGGAAGGCATCATTCCCGGGCTAATTGGCCCGCTCAATTCGCTGGAGGCGGCCAAGCCGGATGTGTTCGGCAAAGGCATCGTGGCGGTGGTAGACATCGGTTTCAAGACGACGACGATTTGTATTTTGCAGGAAGGCGAACTGGTGCTTACGCGCGTGGTGGGTGTGGG
>JBJOPC010000145.1:0-9251 GCA_046050965.1 Verrucomicrobiota bacterium
GGTGGTTTTTAACGGAAAAGCTCACTGACTCCGCCTTGGACTATACCCAGTCCGGCTTAGACTGGGTATAGTCTGGCTCGGACTGGGTATCATCCGCGACGGACTGGGTATAGTCCGGCGCGGTTGGGGTATAGTCGGCGGCAGACTGGGTATAGTCTGCCGTGGATTGGGTATAGTCCGGCACAGACTGGGTAGTGTCCGTGGTGGACAGGGTATAGTCTGGTTCGGACGGGGTAGCGTCTGCGGTGGACTGGGTAGTGTCCGGCGCAGACTGGGTAACATCCGTGACGGATGGGGTCTAGTCTGCGCCAGTTGGGGGAGGGAAAATGGATGTGCCGCCAGTGTAGTAGCGCAGGCAGCTTGCCCGTAAGTTTCCGCCCCTAATCCAGCCCCGCACCACACCGGCAGGATGCCTGTGCCACTACCGAAGCCCCGGCCCGCCCATCTCCGCCCACAACACCGCCAGCCAACCACCAACAACGGTCGCATCTGCGCCCACGGCCAGCGGGAGCAGCAACGCCTTGCGCGCTTCCCACACGCCGTTTTTGTAGACCGGCAAATGAAATTCGCCGAGCTTGCGGCCTTTGGAAAACAACTCGAACGTCGGGCGGTTCGTCACCGCCACCGCGCACATATCCAGATTCGTTGCACTCAACGCCTCGGCTGCCGTTGGAAAAATCGGCAATGCCACCAAGTCCGCATCGCTCGTCGGCTCCACGAACATTGGCTTCTTTTTCGCCGCCGTCCGTTTTTCGTTCTGAAACAAAAAATACGCGCGCCGCTGTTGCTTGCCGGATTCCTCCGTGAGTTCGTCGTAAGTCACGCGCACATCATGGCGACTCGCGTCGAACGCCAGCGCCAAGTGCGGCTGCGGCCACGCTTCGTGGAACGATTGCTCGTCCAACAGTTGTTTCGTCGCGCAGCCCGCGAGCAACGGCAACGCAAGCAACGCCCAGAATAAAGTGCGTTTGAGTTTCATGGCTGGGGCAACCCTGCGCCGCCGTGTGGGTCGCTGCAAATCCTTTTTTGGCCTCGCGCGAAGGCGTCAAGGCGCAAAGTTTTTTTCTGAATTGGTTTTCCTTGGCGCCTTGGCGTCTTGGCGCGAGGCATTTTTTCACAACGCCCGCCGCAACAGTTCGAGTGCCTGTCGCGTCGTCAGTTCCTTGAACGTCTCGCGTTCGTAGGCGTTGAACTTTTGTTCCACCACCGTGCCGCGCCCCGACGCCAGCGCGAGGAACACTGTGCCGACGGGTTTCTCCGCCGTGCCGCCGCCCGGCCCCGCAATGCCCGTCACGGCGAGGGCAAAATCCGCACCCGTCACCCGCCGCGCGCCTTCGGCCATCTCGCGCACCACCGCTTCGCTCACCGCGCCGTGCGCCGCCAACGTTTCCGCGCGCACGCCCACGAATTTTTCCTTCGCCGCGTTCGCGTAAGTCACCAAGCCCGCGAGCAACACCGCCGACGCGCCCGGCACGTTCGTGATTTTGTTCGCGATGAAACCACCCGTGCAAGATTCCGCGAGCGCGAGGGTTTGCTTCCGCTCGGTGAGTGCGCGCACCACGACGGCTTCGAGCAAATCGTCGCCCGTGCCAAAAATAGTTTCCGCCAACTCGCCGCGCACAATCACCTCGCCCGCCCGCACCAACTCCTCACGCCCCGCGCCCTGCGCCGCGAGCCGCACATCCACCTGCCCCATGTGCGCGCAGTAGCCAAGCTCCAAACCGCGCGCGACCAGTTCGCGCAGCAACGGCGCGATGCGGTCTTCAATCGCCGATTCGCCCAAACCCACCGTGCGCAGTGTGAGGCTGGTAAATTCTCCCGCGCTGGGAAATTTCTCCGCGAGCAACGGCAGAACTACCTCATCAAACATCGGGCGCAACTCACGCGGCGGACCGGGCAGCATGATTAAAAATTGAGGCGTGAGGCGTTGGGCGTGAGGCGTTAGGCGGACGTTTGAAACGCCTCCCTCTCCGCGTTGCGAGTCGGCGAGCAATGGGGAGAGGGCCGGGGTGAGGTGTCGGACTTCCCCGCTGATTTCCATCGCCAAACCCGGCGCGGTTCCGTGCGCGTTCGGCAGCACCTGCGCGCCCTCCGGCACGAGCGCTTGCACGCGTGTGCTGGCGGGCATCACGCGGTTGCGCGCGGCAAATCTTTTTTCAATCGCCGCCAACACAGTCGCATCTTCGTAAAGTTTTTTGCCGAGCATTTCCGCCAGCACTTGTCGCGTGAGATCATCGGAAGTCGGGCCGAGTCCGCCAGTCGTGATGACGAGGTCGGCGCGGGTGAGTGCCTCGCGCACGGCGGCGACAATCTCGCTGCCCGTGTCCGCCACGGTGGTCTGCCGCGTCACGAGCAAGCCGCGATCGGCGAGGCGACGCGCGAGCCATTGCGCGTGGGTGTTGAGCGTGCGACCCAGCAGTAGTTCGCTGCCGGTGTTGATGAGTTCGATGTTCAAGCGTTTGAAAATTAGCAAACTGCGGTCACTGGCCGAACTTAAAAACTAACTCAAACTCGCCGGGTCAATGTCCACCGTCAGCGTTACGTCATCCGGTAGCGTGAGTGTCGCCGACATCTCCGCAAGCTTACGACTCAACGCGCTCATGCCGCGCGTGCGCAACATGAGTTGATAGCGGTAAAAATTTTCCGCGCGCAGCAACGGCGCTGGCGCCGGCCCGGCGATGAGCAAGCCTTTGCCGCCGAACTTTTCGAGTTCGCGCCGCACATGGTCAGCGGAGAATTTTACTTTGTCTTCGTTGCGGCCTTTGAGCGTGAGCAACGCCACGCGCGCGAACGGCGGATATTTTAATTGCTGCCGAAACTCAAGTTCTTGCTCGTAGAAGCCCACGAAGTCGTGTCGCCGCGCGTATTGAATCGCCGGATGAAACGGCGCGAACGCCTGCACAAAAACCTCACCCTCCACATCGCCGCGACCCGCGCGACCCGCCACTTGCGTGAGCAACTGAAACGTCCGCTCGCCCGCGCGAAAGTCCGGCATATTCAGCGCGAGGTCGGCGTAAATAATTCCCACCAGCGTGACGTTCGGAAAGTGCAGCCCTTTCGCGATCATCTGTGTGCCAAGCAGAATATCAATTTTGCCCAATCGAAAATCGCCGAGCACTTGGCGGTAATCTTCTTTGCGCTTCATCACATCGGCGTCCATGCGTTTGACGCGCGCCTTGGGGAAAAGTTTTCCCAGCACTTCCTCCACACGCTGCGTGCCCGTGCCAGCGAAACGGATCGCGGGATTTTTGCATTTCTCGTTCGGACAAAGCGTCGGCACGCGCTCGACGTAGCCGCACAAGTGACAGCGCAAATTCTGCTCCGGGCGATGATATGTCAGCGACAAACTGCAATTCGGACAGCCGCAGACATGGCCGCACGTCGGGCATTGCAGCGATGTGGAATAGCCGCGCCGGTTCAGAAATAAAATTGTCTGCTCACCGCGTTCGAGCCGTTGCGTGATGGCTTCCTTGAGCTGCGGCGAAAACAGCGGCGGCCCCTTGCCCGCGCGCGCGGCCTGCCGCATATCCACGACGCGCACGAGCGGCATTTTTTGGTCGTCCACGCGTTCCGGCAATTCGAGCAGCGTGTATTTGCCCTGCTTGCAATTGTGATAACTCTCCAGCGACGGCGTGGCCGAGCCGAGCACTACGACCGCGCCTTCCATCTGCCCGCGCACCACCGCCACATCGCGCGCATGATAACGCGGCGTCTCCTCCTGCTTGTAAGTGTGCTCGTGTTCCTCGTCCACGATAACGAGGCCGAGCGGTTCGACCGGCGCAAAAATCGCCGAGCGCGCGCCAATCACAATCCGCGCGCGCCCTTGCCGAATCTTGTGCCACTCGTCATGCCGCTCGCCCGCGCTCAAGTGCGAGTGCAACACTGCTACGAGCGTTTGCAATTTACCCGAACTGAAGCGCGCCTTGAACCGCTCCACCGTCTGCGGCGTGAGCGCAATCTCCGGCACGAGCACAATCGCACCCTTGCCTTGTTCGAGCGCGTGCGCGATGGCTTGCAAATAAACTTCCGTCTTGCCCGACCCGGTGACGCCGTGGAGGAGAAATGCGGAATTCGGAATTCGGAGTGCGGAATGTTTCGTCGTGTCCGCAACGGATAATTCCGCACTTCGCACTCCGCACTCCGCACTCGACGTGTCCATCGCCGCTTTGATTTTCTCCAACGCCGCCGCCTGCGCGGGGTTCACCACGAGCGGAGTCGTGGGCAGGATTTGTTCGTTCGCATACGGGTCGCGCTCGGAGACTTCGTTCGTGAGGGAAACGAGGCCGCGATCTTCCAACTTGCGAACAGTGGCGGCGGTCGTCTCCGCGAGTTCGACCAGTTCGGACAAAAGAATTTCCCGCCGCTCCTCGACGATGTTCCAGACCTCCTGCTGACGCTTCGGCAACTTGGGAAATTCTCCCGTCACTGGCAACACCCGCACGACCAAGCGTTCGCGCCACGCCGCGTCTTCCTTGCGCACGGCTTCGGGCAGCACGGACTTGAGCGCGAGTTCCGGCGCGCAGCAGTAATATTCGCCAATCCATCGCGCGAGCTTCAGGATTTTTGGCGTCACCAACGTTTGCGCGCCGATGACTTTGAAGATGGGCTTGAGCTTCGCGAGCGCAGATTCCTCCGCCATGGCGGTGACCACGCCGAGGACTTTGCGCGCGCCGAACGGCACTTGCACGCGGCTGCCCACGTCCACCTGCCCGACGAGTTCAGGCGGGATGGCGTAATCGAACTCTTTGCGGAGCGCGATTTCGAGTGAGACGCGGGCAATCACGCGACTACGAAAGCTGCTTCCGCCAGCGCAATAGTTGTTTACCAACTTCCTTGGTGCCGGGTGCGCCGGTGAGGTTGCGTTTGGCCATCGCGCGTTTCAAATCAAAGACGGCGAGGGCGTCGCGGGCGAAGGTTTTGTCCACAGTTTGCAGTTCGGCGAGCGTGAGTTGGTTGAGCGGCTTGTTCAGCCCTTCGGCGAGCGCGACGACGGCGCCGACGACGTGGTGGGCTTGGCGGAACGGCATTTGTTTCCGCACGAGATAATCGGCGAGATCGGTGGCGAGCAACGCGGGGTCGCTCGCGGCGGCGGCGCAGGCGGCGCGGTTCACGGCGGTGTGGCGGAGCATCGCGGTCATCAGGCGCACACTCGCGCGCACGGTGTCGGCGGTGTCGAAGAGGCGTTCCTTGTCCTCCTGCAAGTCGCGATTGTAAGTCATGGGCAAACCTTTCAAGAGCGTGAGCAGGGAAATTAAATTGCCGAAGACGCGGCCAGTTTTGCCGCGCGTAAGTTCGGCTACGTCGGGATTTTTCTTTTGCGGCATGAGCGACGAGCCAGTGGTGTAGGCGTCGGAAATTTTGATGAAATTAAATTCGGAACTTGCCCAGAGAATCACATCCTCGGCCATGCGCGAGAGGTGAACGGCGAGCAACGCGCCGGCGGCACAGAATTCCACGGCGAAATCCCGGTCGCTCACGGCGTCCATGGAATTTTGCGTGAGCTGCGGTTTGCCATTGGCATCCACGAAGCCGAGCCGCTTGGCGACGAACGCGCGGTCGAGCGGCAAGGTGGAACCAGCAATCGCGCCGCTACCGAGCGGGCAGACGTTCACGCGCTGCCAGCAATCCCACAGCCGGTCGCAATCGCGCTCGAGCATCTCGACGTAGGCAAGCGCGTGGTGCGCGAAATAGACGGGCTGCGCGCGTTGCAGGTGCGTGTAGCCGGGGATGAGCACGTCAGAATATTTTTCGCCGAGCGTGACGAGGGACTTTTGCAACTCGGTGATTTCGCCGAGGAGAAAACCGATTTCGTCGCGCAGCCAGAGGCGCACATCGAGGGCGACTTGGTCGTTGCGCGAACGGGCGGTGTGGAGTTTTGCGCCTGCAGGCACGCGGGCGGTAAGCGCGGACTCGAGGTTCATGTGGACGTCTTCGAGTTCGGGCCGCCACTTGAATTTGCCAGCGGCGATTTCTTTGCCGATGGTGTCGAGGCCGCGCAGGATGGCGGCGCATTCTATTTTCGTCAGCACGCCGATTTTAGCGAGCATCTCGGCATGCGCCATGGAGCCGAGGAGGTCGTGCTGCCAAAGCCGCCAGTCGAAGGAGATGGATTCGGAGAACGCGGCGACGTCCGCGCCCGGACCGTGGGCGAAGCGTCCGCTGCGAGAAACGGGGGAAGATTTTTTCATAGCGCAGAAAATTTGCGGCGGGCGCACACGAAAGTCACGACGGAATCAGGCGGTGAGGCGAGAGCTCTCGCTTCACCGAGTCGCGCGTGAAAAACACGACGTTTGCGTCATTTTCACGCGCGACCCGGGCGCGCGGCAAAGGCGGTGGCTGAATTTGAGCCGAGGGTTGTCCGAAGTTTTGCGAAATTGCACGGGAATCGGGAGGTGAAATTGTTTTTCATGCGGTCGCAGAGTTTTCGCGGGGCGTGGCACGATTCGTTCTAATGTTTGAACCATGAATCCCGCGCTCGAAGTCAAATTCGCCTGCCCGGTCTGTCATCAGCACATCCGGTGCGATGCGGCGAGCAGCGGGGTGATTATGGCCTGCCCGACGTGCTTTCGGAACCTCGTGGTGCCGCAAGCGGCGACCGGCCAAACGACGCGGCTGATCCTGCGGGCGAAGCAGGCCTCGGCTCGCAAGGAAACTCGGCATGCCCCGCGCGAAACGCTGACGGTGCGCAAGACGTTCGGCTGGGCAGCGGCGGCTTCGGCCGTGCTGGTGGCGATGACGTTATTCGTCGTCAACCAAGTGAAACATTTCAAACTCGCGCACCGTCAGCCGGTCGCCGGACAAACCGAAACGCACGACGAAAATTAATTTTTAGCACCACCCCACAAGCTGGAATAAACCAAAGGTAGACCCTCCAGCTCATCCCCCTCGGCGGCTGAACTTTTTCTGAAAGTTCAGCCGCTCTTCTTTTGTCAGTTTACTTCGTAGCTGCCAACGTGAGGAAGGACTGATTGAAAACGCCCTAAACCAGTTTGCGACTCTTCACGTCGGCGGCTACGGACGGTTGTGCCGCCTTGGTGCTTGGATTTTTTCCCGCGCACCGCCAGACTTTGCGCGATGAAAACTTTCTTGCTCGCCGTCAGCTTGGCCGCGTCGCTCGGCACGACGTCCGCCGCCGAACGCTCATTCAACTTCGGCGATGCTGGCACGGACAAGTTGCCCGCCGGTTTCCGCAGCACGTTCGTCGGCACCGGCACACCGGGACGGTGGCAAATTGTGCAGGACAACGCGCCGTCGCAATTCGCAGCGCTCACCCCGAACGCCAACGCCACCTCACGCCACGCCGTGCTCGCGCAAAACGCGGGCGCAACGAACGAAGGCCGACTCGCCCTGCTGGTGTTCGATGCAGAAAGCTACAGCGATTTCACGCTCACGACTTCGTTCAAAATCACCGGCGGCACAGCGATGCAGTCGGCAGGCGTGGCGTTCCGCTGGCAGGACGAAAAGAATTTTTACGCCATCGGTGCCGACGCGCTGGCGAACACGGTGAAGTTCGTGCGGTTCACCGACGGCAAAGCCAACCCGCCCATCGGCGGCAACGTGCTGGTCACGCAAGGCGCATGGCACACGTTGAAAGTCCAGTGCAAAGCCAACGAAATCCGTTGCTGGCTAGATAATCAAGATTTCCCCGCACTCAACGACAACGCCTTCGCCGCCGGTAAAATCGCGCTTTGGACACGCGCCGACACCACGGCGAATTTCTCCGGCACACGCCTCGAATACACGCCGCGCGAACCGCTCGCGCAACGGGTCGTCACCGAGTTGATGGACGTTTATCCCCGGCTGCGCGGCATGAAAATTTTTGCGGCCAAAGACACCGCCGGTTCCGAGATGAAAATTATCGCGAGCAAAAACCCGGAGGAAATTGGGCAGCTCGGCAATGAATTTCACCAGCAAGCGTTCAAGTTGGAAAAGTTTTATTACGCCAAGGGCAAGGAGAACATCACTGTGGTGCAACCGCTGCGCGACCGCAACGGCGACCCTATCGGCGCGGTAGAATTGGAGATGGAAAGTTTCTTCGGCCAGACCGAGCAGAACGCGCTTGGCCGCGCCTTGCCCATCATGAAGTCACTGCACGAACGCATCCAACTGGCGAAAGATTTGGTTCCGTAACCTTGTAGCCGCCGACATAAGTCGGCGCATTTGGTTGCGTTATAAATTTTCTCGCGCCCTACCTTTGCTTCACGCAGCAACCAGCGAACTAATTTGCGCCGACTACGTGGCGGCTACGGCAGTTTCACCGTCGGCAAGTCATCGCGCGACGGATGACGCACCCCGCCAGCCACGCTGATTTTCCCATCTTCATCCACGCGCAGTTTCGGGCGCGACCCGGCGTAGTCGTGAGTTTCGCGCCCGATGATTTCACCGGCAGGATTCACCACGCGATACGCGAAGCCACGCGCACTGTTTTGCCACAGCACATGGAGATTGCTCGCACGATCCACCTGCATCTCCGGCTCGCTCACCGACACCATCCCGCCGAGCGGCGTGACGCGGATGAGCCGGTTGCCGCTCTCGCCGGACACGCGCACATAGAGGCGAAGCTGCTGGAGATAATGCGCCTGCTGCAACGTGTATTTCCGCACTTCGGGCGCTTGCCCCGGCGTGGTCGGCACACCGAATTCCAGTTCGCGCAACGCCATCGCATTCACGATGTCGAACTCCGTCGCCGTCGTGTTGTAATCTTTGTTCCACTCGCTGACCGTCACGCTTGCCGTCGCGGTGTAACGCCCCGGCTTGGTGAGATTGAAACCCGGCGCGATGTCCACGCGGCGTTTCGCCAGCTTGCCGGATTCCAACGTGAACTCGCCTTGCACGGCCAGCGGCGCGGTGCGGTTGATGACGTAGCCTTCCTTCGACTCGACGGAAATTTTCAGCCACTCGTTGTCCGCGCCGAATTTCAACGCCTGCCCAGAGCGGTTCGTGATCTTCACCTCGACCATCAGCGATTCCCCCGGCAGAAACTGTTCTTGCACCGGCGAGATTTCCACGGTGACTTGCGCGCGCAATGCGAGCGTGAACGCGAGCAAAAGCAAACTGACCCAACGGAAAATTTTCATGGGCGAAAGGTAGCCTCGATTCGCAACCGGGCAAGTCCGCAAACAGCGCAAAACTTCAATGACCAATCGTCATTTGCGAAGCCACCCGTGCCACCGCGAGTTCCGGCGTGACGAGGCGCAAACACTCAAGCTGCGTTTTGTTCGCACAGGTATCTTTGAAGCACGGCGCGCACG
>JBJOPC010000146.1:0-6552 GCA_046050965.1 Verrucomicrobiota bacterium
TGCCACGGGCGTCGGAAAATATGAAATTAGTCCAGTAGCTGCTTTCAGCGGCGGTAGGCGTGAGTCCGTTGTAGGTAGTCATCTTGTTGACCAAAGCACTGTCCCCGCCAGCGCGGAAATCATCATTGATACAGGCGATGATTTTTTCCGTAGCGGATTCGGCGGCGGAGGTGTTGATGAGAAATTGGTTGCTTCGGTCATTCATCCGCGCGGTGCTCATGGTGCGCGAGACGGTGCCGCCAAGGATCAAGAAAGTGACGGCGGTGAACAGTAGGACGATAAGCAGGGCGAAACCTGAACGGGGGGACGAGGATGCGAGGCGAAGTTTCATGGTCAGTCGAAGTTGCGGCTCGCCGCTTTGAATTCCAGCTTGTAGTAATCGTAAAGCTGGTTGGAGCCAATGGTGACGAGCGGATACTGGTATTGATAAAATTCCATGCTGATGTTGATGACACAGTGGTTGTCGAGATAGGTGACGGGGTTGCCGAGATAGTCTTCGCCTTTGAAGATGAAAGTATTGGTCATTTCGGACGCCATGATGTCAAACCCGCTATAGCCGTTGGTGCGTTTGCACAACCAGTTATTCGTGCGGTCAAAATAATAGACCACCACGTTGGTCGAGCGGGTGAAACTTAACTGAATGGCGGTGCCGATGTAGTTGGAACCTTGTGGGACATTGGAGAAAATATTGCCGCTGTAGTTCGTTCCTACGCCGATACCTTTGGCGGCGCGGATGTCGCCCAGAATGACATTAAAAGAGCGGCGCGCCTGATCGCTCGCGCCGAGTTTACTGGTAGCGATATAATCGTATTTCATCCCGAAGATATGCACCGCAAACAGCCCGCCCATCAGCATGACGAAAATGGACGCACAGACCATCAGTTCCACCAAGGTCATGGCGGACAAATGGCGCGCGGGCGCAGTGAATTGGAGGCGGCGCATTTTCATCAGTTCGGAGCGCGGTAGGTTTGCATACTGTTGGTGTAAGTTTTGCCACTCCAAGTCCAAACCGTGTCCACGCGGATTAAGTGGATTTGAGTGCCGACGTTCGTTTGAATCATGATGGTGGAAATGGTGCAGAAGTTCGTGGCATAGGAGCGATTCGTGCCCGAGTAAGGTAAATCTAAAATGTTCGTGTTCATGCTCGGGATATTGGTGACGTAATCCACGTTGGTGGCGGCTTGAGTGTCCCATTTGGCGGCCAACGCCTCTTCGGTCTGGCGGATGGACAAGGCTTGCGCGGCGAGCGAATAGCCAGACCAAGTTGCGCGCTTCGCCACGAGGATGTAGCAAACAATCGTGCCGCCATACGCCAGCATCATGACGACCAGACAAATCAACAGCTCCGGCAAAGAATAGCCGAGGGCGCGGCGACGAGGCTGGGTTGTAAGTTGCATAGCGGCTAAAAAGCTAGTTTTGTTTTCAGCAGTTCTTCTGCCAGTAGAACTTTTTAGGGCAAATTAGTGTCAGCCATTGCCAATAATTGGACGACTGCCCAAAAACTGAAGCCTGCGGCTCTGAAAAAATCAGTTGCTGTCCGATGGCGGCGGGGCGAGGTCGGCTTTGCCGCGCGGACAGAGGCGGAACGTGAACGCGAGACTGCTGAAGTCTGGTTCCAGTTTCGGGAATACGTCGGGCGTGGAGTTCAGCGTGAATTCCAGAATGCCGCCGTTGAGCGGGGCGTAAAGCGCACGTTGGCGTTGAAATAAACCGCCGCTGGTCGGCCACTGGAGGTCGTAGCTGAAGCCGGAGAAATCGCCGAGCTTGCCGGGCGCGGCCTTGAGCAATTTCGCGCCGGGATGCTGGCGCACGAGCCATTGCTGGGTGATTTCGTTGTCGAGTATCGCCGCGCCGCTGCCGGTGTTGATGAGGCGCAAGGTGAGCCAGCCGGTTTGATCCGTGCGCGAGAAGCGTAACGTGCCGGTGCGCGCGTCGAACGCGGGCGTGTAACCTACGGGTGCTTGCACGGACATTGGCGTGATGCGCGCGAAGGGCGTGGTGAGAAATAAATAATGGATGGCCGTGCCGCCGGGACGCCCGGAATCTTGCGCGACGAAGTTGAGCGCGAGCGGGGCGTTGAGCAACGGATTGCGGCGCGGCTCGTCGTCCTGCGCGAACGCGGCGAACGCGGCGGCGCAGAGCAGGGCGGTGAGGAAATGTTTGTTAAGGGCCGACATAGTTCGTGACGCCTGGCGGCGGCGTGGCCCAGCCGACGCGGATGGTTGGGCGGAGATACGGTGTGCCGGGCGGATGTTTCAGCGGGTCGCGGAAATTCAAGTCGAAGTTATATTGCCGCGTCGGCGGTGTGTAGTAGATGGAGGCGGAGCCACTGCCGGGATCAATAAATTGGCCGGTGGCCATAACGCTGTTGTAGAGGTTTATCATGGAACCGTTGATGGTGTTTGTCCGGCCGCTCCAGTTTTCGAGCAGTCGTGGCAGGTTGTTCGCGCCGCCGCTGTAACCCGCGTAACTGGAACCGGTGGAATAGACGACGCCAGCGATAATCCCAGAGTTGATGGTGGTGTTGGCGGCGTTGCGTGAGGTGTAGCTCGCAGTGCTGTTGGCATCGGTCCATGCAGAGGATAGAATCGTGATGGCATCGGAGATGAGCGAGGCCGGCATGGAGGCAGTGGTGTTGGTTGTGCCGCGGAAGGCGGCGTTGGGGGCATTGTAGTCTCCGAGAACGTAGAGCGGGTTGGGCGTGGCAAGCGTGAGGCCGTTGTTGTTGGTAGCGAGCGTGGCGGCGTTGGTCAGGCGGATGCCGGTGAGAGTAGTAGAATTCGTCGTCCGCAGGTCGGCGATGTAAACGATGTTGGGGACTTTGCCGCCTGTTAAGTTGGTTTGACTTTGCACGGCAGTATTAGTGGCCGCCCAGATGTTGAATTTGCCGATGTCAATTTGTGAGGTGGTGATGGTTTTACTTTCGCGTTGGTCGGTGAAGCTGACATTCGTGTTCAGGAAAAACGCGACGTTGTTGGAGGTGAAATTGATGTTGGCTACATTGGTGTCACCCAAACCGTCCTTCGCCCATGCGACTACTGTGTTGTTGCTGACGAGAATGGTGAGTTGCGACTTGTTGTAGAAACGTTGGTTGGCGAGTGCGGTGTTGGTCTCGCCTGCGGGCGGAATGTTGATGACTTCGCGCACGGCAGCGGCGGTGTTGTTTGTGCCAATGGGCAGTGTGAGCGCGGTGGTGTTGGTGACAATTCCGCCTGCGTAGGTCACGCTGCCGCTCATGTTCGCGGCGGTGCGCCCAGCCCAGTTCGTCGTGATGATGGAGCCGGTGATACCGACGAGGTCGTTGAAGGTGAGGCTCGATCCACTGCCGGGGCCGAGGTAGAGATTGCCGTTGGCGTGCACGGGGCCGTTGCTGACCATCATCGTGCCGACGCCCGCGAACTCCAAATCGCTGTTGTAAAAAATGGCGAACTGAAACACCGGAATACCCGCCGTCTCCACATCTTGCTGCACGGCGTTGGTCATCGCGAACCGGCTGCCCACGCGCTTCGCGCCGGAGATGACGCGGTAGATTGAGTTGTAACCGCTCAAGCCTTTGTATTGGTAACCCAGTGCGCCCCAGGTCGGCGACTGGGTGCGCTCGACGTAGGTCTGTCCCACCGTGCCGCTCACGTCGGAGAAAGCGAAGTTGCTCCAGTAGGAATTTTCGCTGCTCGTCGGAATCATCGCGCGATAGCTGGCGAGACTGTTCATGACCAACGTGTCGCCGCCCACGCGAAAATCGTCCATCACGTTCGCCGTGATTTTTTCCGTGGCGGCTTCGGCGGCCGCAAGGTTGGCATTGTATTCCACGTTGCGCGCGGTCTGCAACGCGCTCGAGTGCGTGCGGTTGACCGTGCCGGCGAGGATGATGATGGTCACGCCAACGAAGAGCAGCACCACCAGCAGTGCGTAACCGGCGGACGAACGAGAATGAAGGCACGGTTTCATGTCAGTTGTAATTGCGGCTCGCGGCTTTCAACTCCAGCCGATAATAGTCGTAGAGATAATTGCTGCCCGTGCCGATGTGCGTCAACGGATACTGCAACTGATAAAATTCCATGAACACGCTCACGACCGTTTGCGCGTTGGAACTCGTCTGCACGTTGCCCTGATAATCTTCCGAGCGGAACTGCGACGTGTTGGTAGTGCCAGTCACGACGGTGTAATAGCCGCTGACGCCGTTCGTGTAGCGGCACAGCGCGTAATTTGTTGGATGGAAAAAATAAATAATCTGATTCGTCGTCGTCGCGTAACTCAACTTCAGCGCATTGCCTGTCCAGTTTGAGCCGTTCGCCACGACGCTGAAGTTCGTGTAAGGCACGTTCGTCGGCATCGTGCCAATTTGATAACCGCTCGACGCTCGCACGTCGCCCAGCAACCGACTGAAGCCTTCGCGCGCAGTGTCGCTCGCGCCGAGTTTGCTCAACGTGATTTGATTCATCTTGAACCCGAACAAGTGCAGCGCGAATAGTGACGTCATCAGCATCGTGAACACGCCGAAAGCCATCATCATTTCGATGAGCGTCATCGCGGAATGGTTTTGGGCGCGGGAAATTTTCATTGGTTCGGCGCGCGATACGTCAGCAGCGTGTTGGTGAAAAACTTATTGCCCGTGGTCCACACCGTATCCACGCGGAGGCAATGCACAGGCATACCCGTGCTCGCCTTCACGATGACGGTCGTCACCGTCATGTAGTTCGTCGCAAGGTAAGTGTTCGTGCCTTGGGTGGGCAAATCAATCGTGAGATTCGTCTGTGCGGGAAAATTCGTCACCAAGTCAGTCGGCGATGCTCCGTAATAATCCCATTTCGCCGCGCGCGCCTGCTCCAACTGTCGCACCCCCAAACCCTGCGCTGCCAGCGACAACCCCGTCCATTCCGCGCGCTTGGCCGTCTGCACATACGCGAGAATCGCCCCGCCGTAGACGACCATCACGATGATGATGCAAATCACTACTTCCGTCAGTGCGTAGCCGCCGACCCGCGACCGCCGCCGGGAAGTTTGAGTGGGTAAATGCATAAATAAAAAACGCGCCACGCGTTCGCAGCCACGTTTCCAAGCAGTTCCATTGCCAGCAACGTCCTGCGCGCTTTCCGCATCCGTTCACTGCCAAGAAAGCAGACAACACTGCCTAGAAAAATCCTGAACCAACTTCGCGGCTAGCGCACCGTGGCATTTTGCGACAGACTGCGTGCGGAATTATTTTCGCCGACGTGAGCCTCGCCACCAACCAAAATAAAAATCTCCGCCGTCCCGCGCCGTTCACCGAAGCCGGCGCGTGGCGCGACGTGGGCACGGGTTGGCAACCCCTCTTCGGCAACTTTCGCGGCGCGGGCTTTAGCATCGAGTGGCACGATTTCGTGGCGAAACGTGCGTTCGATTGGGGCGCGAGTTTTCATCCCGGCTGTGTGGAGCTTTGTTTGAACCTTGATGGTCACGGCTGCGTGGCGGATGGCGGACACCGCGCCGAATTCAATCCCGGAACCGTCGGGTTTTATCGCCGCGAGACCGCGCCGCTCGTGGCCACCCGCGCGGCGGGCGAACACCACCGTTTCCTCACCGTAGAATTTTCCGGCGCGTTCCTCGCCCAACATCTCGCGAGCATGACCGCGCAACTCCACCCGACCGTTCGCGCTGCGCTCGCGCCCGATTCCTCCGGGCCAGTCATCAGTGCGCCTGTGCGCTTGAACGCCGCGCAGCAGCAACTCATCGCCACCCTCCGCCAACCGCCCGTCTACGCCGCCGCGCAGCCGTTGTGGTATCAATGCAAGGCACTCGAACTCGCCGTCACCTTTCTCGTCCAGCCGCCGCGTGACGAAGAAATGTTCTGCACCCGTCAGCAACGCCTCGCGCAAGCACGCGTCGAGCAAGTCATTTTTCTGTTGCGGCAAAATCTCGCCGAACCGCCCTCGTTGGAAACGCTCGGCCAGAAGATTGGTTGCTCCCATTTTTATTTGAGCCGCATTTTCTCCGCGCAAACCGGCCAGACCATCACGCAACACTTGCGGCAACTTCGCATGGAACGCGCCGCCGAACTCCTGCGCGCCCGCGAACTCAACGTCACTGAAGTCTCCCTCGAAGTCGGTTATGCTAGTCCCAGTCATTTCAGCGCGGCGTTCCACGAAGCGTTCGGCTGCTGCCCCGGTTTGTATCCCGTGCGCACGCCAACGCAACGCGGAGAATAAAATATTCTGTCCCCTTTCCGCGTTTGGCGGCATTTACTAGCAGATGCACGAACCGGATGACCACGATCTGCTGCGACAATTCGCGGAGCAAAACTCCGAGCCCGCCTTTGCCGCGCTCGTCGCGCGCCATGTGGACAAGGTCTATTCCGCCGCGCTGCGCCACACGCGCAACGTCCACGCCGCCGAGGAAATCACGCAGGCGGTCTTCGTCATCCTCGCCAAAAAATCCGGGCGGCTCGGCACGAAAGTCATCCTCGCCGGCTGGCTGTATGAAACCGCGCGGCTCACGGCGGTGACTTACATCCGCAGCGAAATCCGCCGCGCCCGCCGCGAACAGGAGGCCCACATGACCAACGCCTTGAATGAA
>JBJOPC010000147.1:0-5002 GCA_046050965.1 Verrucomicrobiota bacterium
CGCTCATCCGCCATCGCTGGCCGGGCAACGTGCGCGAACTCCGCACCGCCATCGAACATGCGGTCGTGCTGTCGCGCGGCGAGCGCATCACGCTGCGCGACCTGCCCGCGTCCGTGCGCGACGCCGGCGTGGACACGAACGTCGCGCCGCTGCTCGCGAGCAAGGACCTCACCGTGAAGGACGCCGAGCGCCAGCTCATCATCCGCGCGTTGAAGGAATGCGACGGCAACCGCACCGAGGCCGCAAAGAAAATTGGTATGAGCCGCCGCACCTTCCACCGCAAGCTGAAGGTTTATTCGCTGGAAGCGTTGTGAGTGGTAATGCGGTTCTAGAAAACCGTGCCGTTCTCCCTCACCCCTGCCCTCTCCCGCTGAGAGAGGGAGTCACCTACACTGCTGCTCGAACTTTCGGTCGCCAGAATTCGCACCCCGCGTTCACAAACAAACGAGCAGCGTCGAGGCTGTTCCCTCTCTCAGCGGGAGAGGGCAGGGGTGAGGGAGAACGCGCCATTGCTTACAAGCTGGTTCCAGCTTTCCCGAAACCACGCTAGCAAAATTCGCGTCAAAGTTTTTGCTTTTCCCCATCCGTGTCATCTGTGTCATCCGTGGTTTAAAAAATTCCCCATTGGCTAACGCCCTCGTCGCCGCTAGAATTCGCGTGACTGATGAGCGCAAAAAAAGCCAACGCCCCGGCCGGTGCGGTGACCAAGGAACTTCAGGTCGCCAACAAGCTGGGCATCCACGCCCGGCCCGCCGCCATGTTCGTCAAGGTCGCCAACCGTTTCGCCAGTGACATTTTTGTCGAGAAAGACGGCGAGAAAGTGAACGGCAAATCCATTATGGGTCTCATGATGCTCGCGGCTGGCCCCGGTTCCAAAATTCTCATCCACGCCATCGGCAGCGATGCCGACGCCGCGCTCACGGAGATTGAAGCGTTGCTCAAACGTAAATTCGACGAGGACTGAAAAAATCATGCCCACCAAAAAGACGACCAAACCGACGCCTAAAAAAACCGTGGCGAAGAAGCCGTCTAAAATCGCCGCCGCCGGGCGCGCGGTTTCCGCCCAAGGCAAATCCGTCGCCAAAAAGTTTCTCACCGCGCTGAAGTCCGCCGGTTCGTCCGTGGTAAAAAAGGCCAAGACCAAATACGCCGCGGTCAAAGCGTCGTCCGCAAAAAAGTCCGCCGCAAAAAAAGTCCTCGCCAAGAAATCCGCGCTGCCGCCCGCCAAACTCGCCATCCGCTCGACCGTCACGAAGTCCAAACCTGCTGCCAAACCGGTCGTCAAAGTAGCAGCCAAGGCGGAGACCATAGACCATAGACTACAGACTACGGACACCCAGTCGCTCACACTCATCGCCCGCGACCCTCGCTGGCTTTACGCCGAGTGGGATTTCAGCCGCGCACAACAAACCGCGTTGAACAAAAAGGCCGCCGCCGGGCATCTCGCACTGCGCGTTCGCCGCGACAATTATTATGGCGCGCTCGTCAAGGAAGCTTCGCTCGCTGCGTCGGCCAAACACGTTTTCCTCCCCATTGCGCGCGGCGAGACGACCTACGTCGCCGAACTCGGCTATCGCGACGCGGCGGGCAAGTGGGTGAGCGTCGCCCGCTCCGGCGCGGTAACGACGCCGAGCGAAGAATTGGCAGGTGAGGGCGAAGTCGAATTCGCCACCATCCCACAAGACGTGCCGTTCAAGGACGTGTTTGAAAAAATTGGCGCGCAAATCGCCGCCGACGTGCCGCTCGTGGAAGTCGTCCGCAAATTCCGCGCGCTGCTGCCCGGCTTTGCCATCACGCCCGCCGGCACGGGCTGGACGCCACAAAAAATCCGCACCCTCTCTCGCCTCGCGGGTGTGCGCCAGATTCGCCGCCGCCTTGAAAGCGAGCTGTCTTCACTCACCGCCGCGCACATTATCGAGACCGAGGAGAAAATTTACACCGATGATGAGTTGGACGCCGCCAGTTCGCCGAACGCGGCTTGGAGCGGCGACCTTGCCTGATGAATCCCTTCGCCAAAGCCGCGCGCCTGCTCCTCCGGCTCGTCGCCGTGGGTTTGATTTTAATTTGCGGACTGAACGTCACCCTCGAACTTCTCCGCCACCGTGCGCAACACGTTGAAATTAACCGCCTGAAAATTATTTTGAACGCCCAGCTGTTCTTCGATGGCATCTTGCTCCTCATTTTCAGCGGCAAACTCGCGGACAAACTCGCCCAGCGGCTCGATGAATAAAATTTTTCATTCTTAATTCATCCTTCTTCATTTTCCCCCCGATGCCCGCCTTTCTCTCGCTCATCCTCCACGCGCACCTGCCGTTCGTGCGCCATCCCGAGCACGAAAATTTCCTCGAAGAAAGCTGGCTCTACGAAGCCATCACCGAGACCTACCTGCCGCTCGTGCAAATGCTCGAACGCTGGCAGCGCGACGCCGTTCCCGCGCGCCTCACGCTCACGCTCACGCCCACGCTCGGCTCCATGCTCAACGATTCTTTGCTGCGCGACCGCTACACGCGCCGCTTGGAAAATCTGATTGAACTCGCCGCCAGCGAAGTCGTCCGCACCAAGAACAATCCCCGACAAAACGCCGTCGCCCAATTTTATTCCACACGGCTGAACTCTATTCATCAAACCTACCTCGCGCACAGCCGCGACCTCATCGGCGCGCTGCGAAAATTTCAGGACGCCGGTTTAATCGAAGTCATCACCAGCGCCGCTACGCACGCGCTATTGCCGTTGCTCGCCGACCACGAACCGTCGCTGCGCGCACAAATTCTCGTCGCGAAAGATTTTCACAAAACGTGGTTTGGCCGCGAGCCGCGCGGCATTTGGTTGCCCGAATGCGCATTCACCGGCGGCATGGAAAAAATCCTGCGCGAGGCTGAACTGCGTTGGTTCGTGCTAGACACGCACGGCTTGCTGCGCGCCAAACCCGCGCCCCGCTACGGCGTGTTCGCGCCTGTGTTCACGCGCGAAGGCGTGGCGGCGTTCGCGCGCGATCGACTGTCCGCCGGGCAAGTCTGGAGCCGCGACGGTGGTTATCCCGGCGATGGTCGTTACCGTGATTTTTACCGCGACCTCGGTTTTGATTTGCAAACTGACGCGGTAAAAAAATGTTTGCCGACACCGCACGTCAAAGGTTTCACCGGCATCAAATACCACCGCGTCACCGGCAAAACCGACACCAAAGAATTCTACGACCGCGCCGACGCCCTGCGCGCGGCGGACGAACACGCCGCGCATTTTCTCGCCGCGCGGCTGTCGCAATTCCAAAGCCTCGCCGAAACCATGGATCGCCCCGCGCATCTCGTCGCACCGTATGACGCGGAGTTGTTTGGGCATTGGTGGTTTGAAGGGCCAGAGTTTCTCGACGCCTTCGCGCGCCGCGCCGTGCAGCATCCCGCACGGTTCACGCTCACCACGCCGTCGGCGTATTTGAGCGCGCATCCCACGCAACAAATCACCGCGCCTGCCGCGTCGAGCTGGGGTGAAGGCGGCTTGTGGGACGTGTGGGTGAATAAAACCAACGACTGGATTTATCCGCGCCTCCGCGTGGCGCAAACGCAGATGACCTCGCTCGCGCAAAAGCACTTCGTCCATGCTGGCGGTTTGCAGAAGCGCGCGCTCAAGCAAGCCGCGCGCGAATTGCTCCTCGCGCAGTCGAGCGACTGGCCGTTCATCCTCCGCAACGGCACGCACGCCAGCTACGCTCGCAGTCGCGTCGAGACGCACCTGCAAAATTTCACCGCGTTACACGGCCAGATTCTCGCGGACAAAATCGCCGAACTCGCGCTCGCCGAACTCGAAGCGCGCCACAATATTTTCCCGCTGGTGAACTATCGCTACTGGGCGTGAAGTTCGGCGAGGAGCATTCACATTTGCCCACTTTACAGCCGGACAAAATTCGCCAAGCTTCCAGCGTGAAAAAATTCATCCTGCTTTTTCTGGCCGCGTTTGTTTGTGCCGCGCCACTCACGGTTCGAGCCGAATCCAAACCTGTCGCCGCTGATAAATCCAAACTGCCCGGCAACGAAATCGCCCGCACCCTTTCGCAGATTACCGGGGTGGCCATTTCGCCGTTGTTCGGCGTGGGCGCGGTCGGTTGCTGGGATTATTGCCGCGCGAAAACCGACGCGGAAAAAGCCAAGCTCAACTGGTATGCGAACCCGTTATTCTGGTTCCCCGCGCTCGTGCTCGTGCTCGCCTGCGTGGCGAAAGATACCGCCGGAACCATGCTGCCCACCGCCGTCAAAAAGCCGCTGGACGTGGCGGAAACCGTCGAACACAAAATCTCCGGCCTCGTCGCCACCGGCGCGTTCGTGCCGCTGGCCGTTTCGATTTTCCACGCGCCGGAAGTGCAGCACACCGTTACCTCCGCGCTCGCGTCCGCCGGGTTCGCCGCCGTGGATTTGCACTGGCTCTACAATTTTCTCATCGCGCCGTTCGCCATGATTGCGTTCTTCATTGTGTTCCTCGCGTCCAACGCCATTAATATTCTCATTCTCATTAGCCCGTTCACCACCGTGGACGCCGCGCTCAAAGGTTTCCGCGCGGCCATCCTCGCGACGGTCGTCGGCACGTCGTTCGTCAATCCGTGGGTCGGCGCGGCGTGGGCGGGGCTCATCATTTTGATTTCGTATGTCATCGCGGGCTGGTCGCTGCGGCTCTCGCACTTCGGCCTCGTGTTCGTGTGGGATTTTATTTCGTTCCGCAAACGCCGTTTCACACCGGACAAGGTGGCCAACAAACTTTTCCTCGCGCGCAAAATCAAAGGCGTTCCCGCCCGCACCTACGGCCAACTCACGCGCGACACGGCGGGTCAACTGGTTTTGAAATATCGTCCGTGGCTCGTGCTGCCGGAGCGCACACTGGCGTTGCCGGGCAAATACTGCGTCGGCCAAGGCTGGTTCTTCTCCGAAATTCTCGAACTCGATGGCGACGACACACGCAGCACGATTCTATTGCCGCCGCGCTACCGCTCGCACGAGGAACAACTCGCGAACATCTA
>JBJOPC010000148.1:0-6097 GCA_046050965.1 Verrucomicrobiota bacterium
TTTCCAGTCGCTCCTGTTTGGTGCGGCGTTTGACTTCGCCGATCAGGTCGCGCCGCAACTCCGTGAGATATTTTGAAAACGCCGTTGTGAGCCAGCATTTGCGCTGGAACGGCGCGAGCTCGTGGTTGAGCGCGGGGTCATAAGCAAAGGGAAATTTCTGCGCTTCCGGTTCGAGAAAATAGTCGAACGGATTCAGCACCGACATCTCGGCGACCAAATCCACCTCGACGCAAAATTCGCGCGTGGGCTGTTCAAAAACGATGCGCGCGGCGTAATTCGACTGCGGATCCTGCTGCCAGTTGATGTAATGTTTTTCCGGTTTGATCTTGAGCGAGTAACTCAAAATCCGCGTCCGCGCGTGCGGCGCGGGCCGGAGCCGCACCGTCTGCGGGCCGAGCGTGACGAGGCGATCGTATTTGTAATGCGTCTTGTGGTGGAGCGCGACGTGGATGGACATGGTTTATTGAGGCGCGAGGCGCGGGGCGCGAGGCGTGAGCGACTGCTGCTGCTGTTCTTCCTGCTGCACCATGATTTCGTCTTCGAGATTGTTGAACTGCTGGAAAATGTAGGCGTTGAACAGCGCGCCGCCGATGTCGTTGAGCTTTTGCTGGAACACGTCGAGATATGAGTGCAGTCCCCAGTCAAAAATCTCATCAACGGTAACAAACTGCAGTCGCGCGGCCAGACGTCCGGCGAGTTTTTCGGCGTCGTTGCAGAATTTGCCCTCGGCCACGCCGGAGATTTTGCGAAGCGCCTTGTTCAATTCCGCCACGCAGAAACGCGCCGAGCGCGGGAAATCCTCGTTGAGCAGCAGGAAATCCGCGACGAGCACGGGGTTCACTTCCGCGCCGTGAATGGATTTGTAGGCGTCCCACGCGCTGCAGGAGCGCAGGATGGCCGACCACTCCAACGCCTCTTCCTGGCTGACGCTTTTGGGCACACCCTTTTCCGGCAACATTTGATAATGCAAGTCGAGGATGCGCGAAGTCTTGTCGGCGCGCTCCAGAAACTTGCCCGCCTGCGCGAACCACCAGCCTTCGTTGTGGATCAACGTCGCGTCGGTGAGGCCGATTATGTGGAGCGAGCCGGCTTTGATCTGCTGGAAAAATTCCGACGGGCTTTCCTTCCAGACCTGCCGCGCTGTGGGCGTGCGGACGAACCAGTAGAGGCGGTTCAACTCCTCCCACAACTCGACCGTGATCTGGTCGCGCACCATGCGGGCGTTTTCGCGCGCGGAACAGATGGACGAGACGATGGAGTTGGGATTCTCCGGCTGGAACACGAGGAACTCGGTGACATTCTGCGCGGTGGCCTTTTTATGCAGCTCAAAGAACTGCTTCTCGTCGCCGGTGGTCTGCACGATGGGCAGCCAGTGTTCGGCGAGGCGTTTCTCGTCGAGGTCGCGAAGGTCGAGCAGGAGTTGCAGGTTCACGTCCACGATGCGCGCGATGTTCTCGGCGCGCTCGATGTAACGCGCCATCCAGTAAAGCGAGTTGGCAACGCGGCTTAACATTTATTCATCTCCATACAAAACCCAGGTGTCCTTGCTGCCGCCGCCTTGCGAGGAATTCACCACTAGCGAACCTTTGCGCAACGCCACTCGCGTGAGTCCGCCGGGAACGGTCACAATCTTTTCGCCATAGATGACGTAAGGACGGAAATCAATGTGGCGGCCTTCAAACAAGCCATCGTCGACGTGCGTAGGGTGACGCGAAAGCGAGATGGTCGGTTGCGCGATGTAGTTGCGCGGCTCGGCCTCGACCTTCGCGCGGAACTCGGCGATCTCGGCTTTCGTCGCCTTCGGGCCGATGAGCATACCGTAACCGCCGGATTCGTTCGCAGCTTTCACGACGAGATGTTCCAAGTTGGCCAAGATATATTTCCGGTCGGATTCTTCGTTCGCGAGAAACGTGGCGACGTTCGGGATGATCGGCTCTTGATCCAAATAATATTTGATCATCTGCGGCACGAAATAATACATGACCTTGTCGTCGGCGATGCCCGTGCCGATGGAGTTGGCGAGCGAGACGTGGCCGGAACGGTAGGCGTTCACGAGGCCGGGCACGCCGAGCATGGAGTCGCGGCGAAACACCGTCGGGTCGAGAAAATCATCGTCCAGCCGGCGATAAATCACATGGACGGGCTGCAAGCCCTTGGTCGTGCGCATGAACACGCGGCTGTCACGCACCACGAGATCGCGGCCCTCGACGATCTCGATACCCATCTGTCGTGCGAGATAGGTGTGCTCGAAGTAAGCCGAGTTGAACGCGCCCGGCGTGAGCAGCACGACCGTCGGGTCGGACACCCCGGCGGGCGCGATGTGCTGCAGCATCTTCAAGAGTTCGCGCGGATAATCTTCCACCGGGCGCACGCCGATGGTCTCGAACATCTGCGGGAACGACCGTTTGAGCGCGCGGCGGTTTTCCAAGACATAGCTGACGCCGGACGGACAGCGCCCGTTGTCTTCAAGCACGAGGTAGTTGCCTTTGTCATCGCGGATGAGATCCGTGCCGCAGATGTGGATGTAAATATCCTTCGGCACGTTGAAGTTCACGAACTCGCGGCGAAAATGTTTTCCCGACAAAACGTAGTGCGCGGGGATGACGCCGTCCTTGAGGATTTTCTGCTCGTGATAAATGTCGTGCAGGAAAAGATTCAACGCCGTGATGCGCTGCGCGAGGCCGCGTTCCAGCATCTCCCACTCCTTGGCGGGAATGATGCGCGGCAGCAGATCGAACGGGAAAATTTTCTCCGTGCCAGCGGAGTCGCCATACACATTGAACGTCACGCCTTGCCGCATGAACGCCAAATCCACCGACTGCCGCTTGTGATCAAACTCCGGCGGCGTGAGCGTCTGAAATAAATCTCGGAAGCGGGCGTAGTGCGGACGCAGGCTGCCGTCGGCAGCGACCATTTCATCGAAGAAATTTTCCGCGTCATATTTGTTTAACAGACGCGTAGGCGGTTTTCTTTTGAGCGGGCTGGACATTTTATGACAGGCGCGTGGCGGCGTTGGGTTGCAGTTTAATTCTCCCGGAGCGTGATGGAAACACTGAAACTAAAGGGTTTCGTGCGGCTCACGCCTTTCGCAGTTCGGGTCGGCGACTGAATAATTTTTTGCATCCAGTCATTTAGCAAGCGGCTTGCCGTGGCTCACGCGCATCTGGCGGATGAAGACTGGAGGACCAAATTCTGCGGACGTGAATATCAAGTTGCGGCGCGAAATAAATTGTCGGCTAGGCGACCGCGATTTTGGATTTGCGCGTGGCAGGCTGCTCGGCGAGCGGCACGTCGAGGCGGAGAAAACCGTTTTGATAATTCGCCTTGGCTTGCGTGAGGTCGTAACCGGGCGGCAATTCAAGGACGCTCTCGAACGGCCCGTAGTTGATTTCCATCACGAGAAAATTGCAGTTCAGCGCGCGGCAACCGTCGGGGCGTTCGCCGGTGATGCGGAGTTCGTTCCCTTCGACGGCAATCTGGAGATTTTCCGGGCGCGCGCCTGACAGTTCCACTTTGATGACCATGCCGCCGTCGGTGACGTAGACATCCGTGTTGGGAATCCAATTGGAATGACTGGCAGCACCAGGGCCGCCGACGGTGGAAGCGCGTTTGACGTAGTTCAGCGCGGGGTTGTCTTTCGGCGTGCTCACATGCGGACTCTAGCAGAGAAGTTTGACCGTGCAAGCGCGGTGTAAATCCCGCTCCTCAATCGTTCAGAATCCTTGTTGGCACGTTTTTTAGATCAAACCACCGCGCAATGTTTGGCGGTCACGGAAATTTGGTGGCGGCCAGCGATGGTTTTCAACTTCATGTTCGCACCGAACGTCGCAGACAAAACCCGAGACGTGAGCGTGGTGGATTTTTCCCCCGCCGCCAGCACGCGCCCGCAGCGCAGCGCGAGGACGTGCGTGAACACGGGCGTAATTTCTTCAACGTGATGCGTGACGAGCACGAGGGTGGGGGAATTTTTCTGGGAGCCGAGGCGTTGGAGAAATTGCAAGAAATGTTCGCGCGCGGCGGGGTCGAGGCCGGCGCAAGGCTCATCGAGAATGAGCAGGCGCGGGTTGGCCATGAGCGCGCGGCCAATGAGAATGCGTTGCCGCTCACCTTGCGAAAGCACCGCCCATGGACGAGCGGCCAAGTGCGCACACTCGATGCGGCGCAGGATTTTTTTGGCGAGCGCGCGGTCGGCGCGGTTGGGTGTTCCCCAGAAATCAATCATCGCGTATTTGCCGCTGGCCACGGAGTCGAGCGCGGGTTCGGTGTCGGCCATCAACTGCCGCACGGCGGAACTGACGAGGCCGATGCGCAGCCGCAGTTCGCGCCAATCCGCCTCGCCAAAACGCTCGCCGAGCAGCGCAATCTCACCCGCCGTGGGCGTGAGGTAACCGAGCAGCACACTGAACAGCGACGTTTTGCCGGAGCCGTTCGCGCCCAACACCGCCCAGTGTTCGCCGCGCAGCACCCGCCAGTTCACGTCGTCGAGGATGACATTGCCGTCGCGGACGACGCGGAGTTTTTCAACGGATAAAATTTCAGCGGGACGTTTCATTTCGAGCGGTGAGTTTTGCATGGCGCGCGAACAGGAACAAGCCGACAGGCGGCGTTAGCTTTAAAATCTGTGTTTCATCTGCGTTTCATCTGTGGCTAAAATTCCCCGCATGGAATACGAAGCCGTCATCGGGTTGGAAACGCACGTCCAACTCAAAACGAAATCGAAGATGTGGTGCGGTTGCGCGAACCAATACGGTTCCGAGCCGAACACCAACGTCTGCCCCGTCTGCCTCGGAATGCCCGGCGTGCTACCCGTGCCGAACGAGGAAGCGCTCCGCAAAACGGTGCTCACCGGCTACCTGCTGAACTGCGAGATTCCGCGCTACGCGAAGTTCGACCGGAAAAATTATTTTTATCCCGACGCCTCGAAGAATTATCAGCTCACGCAATACGACAAGCCCAGCACGGCGAACGGCTTTGTAGATTTTGAATTCAACGGCGTAGGTTCCGTGAACGGCATGAGCAAAGTTCGCATCACTCGCGCGCATCTTGAGGAAGACGTGGGCAAGCTCACACACTTCGACCGCACCAGCGGTGTGGATTTTAATCGCGCCGGTGTGCCGCTGTTGGAAATCGTTTCCGAGCCGGACATCACCAGTGCGGACATGGCCTACGAATATCTCAATGCGCTCAAGGAAATTTTGATTCAGGGCGGCGTGAGTGATTGCGACATGGAAAAAGGCATGGTGCGGTGCGACGTGAATATTTCCGTGCGCCCCGTCGGCACGACCGGACTCGGCGCGAAGATTGAAATCAAAAACATGAATTCATTTTCCGGCGTGCGGCGCGCGGCGGAATACGAAATCGCGCGGCAGATTGATGTGCTGAAAACTGGCGGCAAGCTCATCCAATCCACGCGCCGCTGGGATGATGTCGCGGGCATCACCGAAGAAATGCGGACGAAAGAAAACGCGCACGACTACCGCTATTTTCCCGAACCCGACATGATGCCGCTCGCGCCGACGGATGCGTGGCTCGCTCAGGTGAAGGTGCTGGTTATCGAATTGCCGATTGCGCGCAAGCAGCGCTTTATGCGTGATTATCTGTTGCCAGCAGGTGACGCGGAAGTGTTCAAGAGCAACGTCGAGTTGGGAAATTATTTTGAAGGACTCGCCAAGCAGTCGAAGAATCCCAAGGCCGTTGCGAACTGGATCATCAACAACCTGCTGTCCAAGCTCGCCGAAGCGAACGCGAAGGAGGCCACCGATCAGGCCGCGATGGGTGTGGATTCAGCCGATGTGAAACTGCTCACGCTCGCGGATTTGAAATTCAAGCCCGCCGCCTTATTGGAACTCGTCGCGCTCGTTGAGGCCAAGACCATCAGCAACTCTGCCGCGCAGCAGGTGTTTGCGGAAATGTTTGAGAGCGGAAAACCTCCCGCCGCCATCGTGCAGGAAAAAGGATTGGCGCAAGTCAGCGACGCCGGCGCGATTGAAAAATTTTGCGACGACGCCATTGCCGCGAATCCCGCGCCCGTGGCGGATTACAAAGCCGGCAAAGTCGCCGCGCTGAATTCGCTCAAGGGTCAGGTGATGAAACTCTC
>JBJOPC010000149.1:0-3983 GCA_046050965.1 Verrucomicrobiota bacterium
TGTTCCTCGATTTCGGCGTGACGGGTTACCCGCTGTGGAGCCAGCAGGCGACGAACGAATTGCTCGCCGCCTACAAAAAATATCACGCGCAAGGCTTGGAAGTCATCTCCGTGAGTTTGGACGACTCGCCCGCGAAGCCCGCGCAGTTCGCGCGTGAAAACGGGTTGCCGTGGAAGTTTATCTGCGACGGCAAACAGTCAGCGGGCGCGCTGTCGTTCAAGTTCGGCATTGACGCGGTGAATTATAATTTTCCGCCGAACTTCCTCGTAGACCGCTACGGCCACATCTTCGCGCGCACCGTGGCTGCTTCGGAAATTGACGCGGCGGTCGCTGCCGCACTGGCTTACAAAGCTCCGGCGGTGAAAGTCGTGCCCGCGTCAAAAGTGACAAACCCGGCAGCGGCCAACGTGGTGGTCAAGCCAGCCGCGCCCGCGCCGGTGAAGAAATAATCACTTCAGCAACTGCGCCAGCGTCGGCTCCATGGCGTCCGCCCAGATTTGGTAACCGTGTTCGTTCGGGTGCAGCAAGTCGGGCATGATGTCTTTCGGCAACGTGCCGTCCGCCGTGAGAAATTGCGAGCCGATGTCCAGATACTTTACGAATATTCCGTCGTCGAGTTTAGCGATGACCGTGTTGACCAACGCCACTTGCGCGCGTTGCTCGTTGTCGAATTTTCCACGCGGGAAAATACCGAGCAAAAGAATTTTCGTCTCCGGCAATTTCGCGCGCACGGCGGCGACGACGGCTTGCACGCCTTCGACAACTTGCGGGACGGTATTGCGCGACTTGCCGTCCTTTTCTTTGCCGGTGTTGTTCGTGCCGATCATTAGCACGAGTGCCTTCGGATGCAGACCGTCGAGTTCGCCCTGCGCGATGCGCCAGAGGACGTGCTCGGTGCGGTCGCCGCTGATGCCGAGATTGAGCGGATGGCGTGGGGCGTAGACTTGGTTCCAAACATTCGAGCCGCGGTTGCGCCAAAAATCCGTGATGGAATCGCCGAGGAACACCAGTTCCACGGGCGTAGCGTTCGAGGCGTCTCGCAGAAAACTTTCGTGCCGCAGCACCCACTTCGGATCGCGCGGCACGGGGTTGGTAGCGGTGTTGATTTGCGGCACGGGCGGTTCGGCGGCGACGGCGTTCGTGACGTTCGTGGCGGGCAAATTGGTTTGTGCGAATGCACTCGTGGCGACCACGAACGTGAACGCGAGCGTGGCGGCGAAGCGAAGTTGGGATTTCATGGCGCAGAGAATATGCATTCGTCGCCGCGCCGCAAGCGGGAGTTCGCCGCAACTAAAGTGCTGCCGAGTTGCCGTCGGCAGTTGGCCATATCTCGCGCAACCTGATTTGCCGCCGCCCCACCGACTGCAAGTCGGCAGCACTTTGCTGGAGAAAAGTTGACCTTTATTTTCGCTCCCGCAAAATCCGCCGCCGTGACGACCGCCAACAAAATCACCATCCTGCGTATTCTGCTCATCCCGTTCTTCGTCGTGGAAGTGCTTTACTACGTCAGCACCGGCAACGAAGCGCACCGCCTCGCCGCGCTGCTCTGCTTCGCCATCGCGGCCATTCTCGACGGCGTGGACGGCTACATCGCGCGACGCTACCAACAGTGGAGCGAACTCGGCACCATCCTCGACCCGCTCGCCGATAAGCTCCTGCTCGTCTCTGGCATCGTGCTGCTCACGTTCAACGAAGAACCGTTTCTGCCGCGTCTGCCGCTGTGGTTCGGCGGCACGATTGTGGGGCGCGATTTAATTTTGCTGCTCGGCCTCATCGTCGTCTACATCACGGTCGGCAAAGTGAAAATCCGCCCACGCATCACCGGCAAAATTTCCACCGTGCTCCAAATGACCACGGTGCTGTGGGCGTTGCTCAAGCTCGACGCTGGCTGGCTCTACGTCTGGTCGCTCGGCGCCGCGCTGTTCACGGGCGTCTCCGCTGCGTTCTATGTTTGGGACGGCGTCACCCAATTGAGCACCAGCCCGCAAAGCTCCGCGAATCCGAAGGCGAACGAATGAAAAAGTTATCCGCGAATTACGCGAATTTTCGCGAAACGGAATTTCCCCATTCGCGTCCATTCGCGTAATTAGCGGATAAAAAATTTATGCCCAAAGAAATTCAACTCCAACTCAAGGTCGGCGATGTCGCCCCGCCCTTCACCGTCGCCACCAGCGGCGGCGGCCAACTCTCGCTCGCGGATTTTCTCGGACGCCAAGTCGTCCTCTATTTTTATCCGCGCGACGACACGCCGGGTTGCACCAAAGAAGCCTGTGCATTCCGCGATAATTTTGCCGCGTTGGAAAAGCGCGGCGCCGTCGTGCTCGGCGTCAGCCCCGACACCGTGAAGGCACACGACAAATTCGTGGCGAAATTCAAACTGCCGTTCACGCTGCTGGCCGACGCCGACAAAGCCATCGCCACCGCCTACAGCGTGTGGGGTGAGAAAAGTTTTATGGGTCGAAAATATCTTGGCGTTCATCGCATCACGTTTCTCATCGGCCCGGACGGCAAAATCAAAAAAATCTGGCCGCTCGTGAAACCGGAAACTCACGCCGCCGAAGTGCTGGCGGCGTTGTGAGTTTGGAATGCGCGGGCATGACCGCGCTTTGGAACTGGGAGACATGTCTCCCAGTTCCAAAGCGGCGACGTGTCACCGCACTCCAAATAGCCGTCGGATAGTTTGCAACCTTGACGCTCGCCCGCCCGCTCCCGCTTAATTTCCCCCCACGCATGAAACACCCCACCCGCATCGGCCTGTTCGGCATCGGCCTCGACGCCTACTGGTCGCAGTTCAAGGGACTCAAGCAACGGCTCGCAGGCTACGTCCGCGTCGTCGAGCAACGCCTCGCGCGACCCGGCATCGAAGTCGTCAACCTCGGCCTCATTGATTCGCCGCCGCGCGCGATGGACGCCGGGCATCAGTTTCGCGCCGCCGATGTGGATTTGATTTTTCTCTACGTCACGACCTATGCGCTGTCGTCCACTGTGTTGCCCGTCGTGCAGCGCGCGAAAGTTCCCGTCATCGTGTTGAACCTGCAACCCGCCGCCGCGATTGACTACGCGAAGTTCAACGCGCTTGGCAACCGCACGAAAATGACCGGCGACTGGCTCGCGCATTGCAGCGCGTGTCCCGTTCCCGAAATCGCCAACGTCTTCAACCGCGCGCGCATTCCGTTCCATCAAATCACCGGGATGCTCCACGACGATCCCGCGTGCTGGCGCGAGGTGGACGCGTGGATTGAAGCCACGCGCGTCGCGGGCGTGATGGCGCACAATCGCCTTGGCTTGATGGGGCATTATTACGGCGGGATGCTCGACATCGCCACCGACACCACGCTGCAAACCGCCACGTTCGGCGGACACATGGAGATTGTCGAAGTGGATGAACTTGCCGCGCTGCGCCGCGAAGTTTCTGCCGCGCAAATCAAGTCGCGCGTGAACCAGTTCAAAAAAGTTTTTGCCGTGCAGTCCGATTGCTCCGCAATAGAACTCGCGCGCGCCGCAAAAACTTCCATTGCCCTCGACCGCCTTGTGCAGGAACACGACCTCGGTTCGCTCGCCTATTTTTACAGCGGCACGGGCAACGCGGAAAACGAGGACGCCATCAGCTCCATCATCCTCGGCAATTCGCTGCTCACTGCGCGGGGCATTCCCGTCGCTGGCGAATACGAAGTGAAGAACGCGCAAGCCATGAAAATCATGGACACCTTCGGCGCGGGCGGCTCGTTCACGGAATATTACGCGATGGATTTCACCGACGACGTGGTGCTCATGGGCCACGATGGGCCGGGCCACATCAAGATTGCCGAAGGCAAAACAAAAGTGCGCCCGTTGAAAGTTTATCACGGCAAAGTCGGGCGCGGTTTGTCCGTGGAAATGTCCGTGAAGCATGGCGCGGTCACGTTGCTTTCCGTCGTAGAGACCGTGGATGGCAAACTTAAATTGCTCGTGGCTGAAGGCGAATCCGTGCCCGGCCCGATTCT
>JBJOPC010000150.1:0-5837 GCA_046050965.1 Verrucomicrobiota bacterium
CAAACAGATTTTGGAAATCATCAAAATGAAATCCAAAGACATCCATGCCAACTCGGAAGACGCCGCCGTTCGTTTGATCGCTGGCACCGCCCGCAGCATGGGTATCGAAGTCGTCGGATAAACTGAAAACCAAAACGCGGGAGAGCCAACAGCTCGTTTGCACCGCTCAATAAAAATGCCCAGCAAAAGATTCAAACAAGCCCTCACGGTCGTGGATGCGACCAAGTCGTATCCCTTGGCAGCCGCCGTCGGCGTGCTCGCCAAATTTCCCAAAGCCAAATTCAACGAGACGATTGACCTCGCGTTCCGTCTCGGCGTGGATCCGAAGCAATCTGACCAGATGATTCGCGGCACGGTTCCGCTCCCGCACGGCAGCGGCAACACCGTCAAAGTGCTGGTGTTCGCCAAAGACGGACCGGCGGCCACGGCAGCGAAAGCGGCGGGCGCAGAATTCGTCGGCTTCGCGGACATGATTGAGAAGTGCAATGCCGGTTGGCAAGATTTCGACGTCGCGATTGCCACGCCCGAAGCGATGGTGGAAGTGCGGAAACTCGGCAAAGTTCTCGGACCACGGGGTCTCATGCCCAATCCCAAGACCGGCACGGTCACCGACGACACTGCGAAAGCTGTGAAGGAAGTGAAAGCCGGGCGCGTGGAATTCAAAGTGGACAAGACCGGCAACGTCCATGTCGGCGTCGGCAAAGCGTCGTTTTCCGCTGAACAGATTGGCGAAAACGCCCGCGCCGTTATCGAAGCCGTCATCAAAGCGAAGCCCAGCACGGTCAAAGGTCAGTTCGTCCGCTCCTGCACGATTTCCGCGACGATGAGTCCGGGTGTGCGTGTGGATTTGAAAGAATTCAACGTCGCTGCGTAATCAACTGAAAAACTTTTAACGAATACTACCATGCGTGCCGAAAAGAAATTTCTCTCCAGCGAATACGTTGCGCGGTTGAACGCCGCGCCGTTCTTCATCGTCGTTGACTACAAGGGGCTCAAAGTTGCGCCCATGACCGAACTCCGCAAACGCTTGCACAAGGCCGGCGCGGAAATTCATGTCGTCAAAAATTCCGTCTTCCGCGTCGCCGCCAAAGAAGCGGGCGTGGCGGACTTGGGCGGTTCCCTCACGGGGCAGCTCGCGATCGTGTCCGGCCAGAAGGACATTTCGTCCGCCGCGAAAGTGGTGAAGACCTTCGCGTCCGAATTTGAAAAGCCCAAAGTGCAGTTCGGCTACTTGAACAACGCGCGCCTCGAAGCGGCGGACGTTCTGACGCTCGCCGATTTGCCCAGCATCGAAGTGCTCCGCAGCAAACTGCTCGGCGTGCTCAATGCGCCCGCGACGAAGCTCGTCGTGCTGCTCAACACGCCCGGTTCGCAACTGGCGCGCGTCATCAAGGCCAAGTCCGAACAGGCGGCCTAAATCAATTTCCCGCCGCCGTGTGGCGGCGGGAGAAAACCAACCACAACCAAAACGTAAATCGTCGGTTCGCAGGCGGCGGACTGAAATCACCGACAGCCGTGGGTGACGACGAGACGAACAGAAAGCAAAAGACAGACTATGGCAGACATCGCAAACATCGTAGAAGAGTTGAGCAAATTGACGGTCATCGAAGCCGCTGATTTGGTCAAGAAACTGGAAGAGAAGTGGGGCGTTACCGCCGCTGCTCCCGTCGCCGCCGCCGCTGCTGGTGCCGCTGCTGGTGCTGCGCCCGCCGCCGCCGCGAAAGACACTTTCGACGTGATCCTCGTGTCCGCTCCGGCTGACAAGAAGATCGCCGTCATCAAAGTCGTGCGTGAAGTGAAGGCCGGTTTGGGTCTCGCCGAAGCGAAAGCTCTCGTCGAAGGCGCACCGAAGCCCTTGCTCGAAGGCGCGAACAAAGCCGATTCCGATGCCGCCAAGAAGAAGCTCGAAGAAGCTGGCGCGAAAGTCGAAATCAAGTAAGCAGTGTTTCAGTCCGGGCGGCGGGAGTTTTCCCGTCGCCCGGATTTTCTCATCCGAAAGAATATTTTGCGGTCTAAATTTTAAGTGAAGTATTTCGGCAAGTCGTCGGTGACAAGTAGTTAGTCAGTGGTAGCGGCAAGTGGGTTGCAGAACGCAACGCGCTTGCCTTGTGTCGTCTAAAAAAATAACTGGCCGGGACAGCAAGTCCGGCCTGCAGCAAAAGGTCTAAAAATGGCAACGCGAGCAACGGAACGTATTAACTTCGGCAAGATCAAAGAGGTCATTGCCCCGCCGAATCTCATCGAACTGCAAACGCAGTCCTATGTCGAATTTCTCCAAACCGCGACCACGCCGTCCAAGCGCAAGAACGCTGGCCTTCAAGCCGTGTTCACCGAAGTGTTTCCCATCGAGAGTTACGATGCGAAATGTGTCTTGGATTTTCATTCTTACGAAATCGGCGAGCCGAAGATGGATTGGCTCGAGTGCCTGCGCGAAGGTTTGACCTACGGCGCACCGCTCCACGTCACTTTCTTGCTCAAAGAAGAAGGCAAAACGACGAAGGAAGAAAATGTGTTCATGGGCGAACTCCCGCTGATGACGCCGCAAGGCACGTTCGTTATCAATGGCGCCGAGCGCGTTATTGTCTCCCAGTTGCACCGTTCGCCCGGTCTCGCGTTTGAGGCCACGCAGCATCCGAACGGCAAAATGCTCCACAGCTTCCGCATCATTCCTGATCGCGGTTCGTGGTATGAAGCGCAGTTCGACACGAGCGATTTGCTCTACGTTTATCTCGACCGCAAAAAACGCCGCCGCAAATTTTTGACGACGACGTTCTTCCGCGCGCTCGGCTACGGCACGGACGCGGATGTGTTGAAATTATTCTACGACATCCAGGATATTTCTGTGAAAGAAGCGGAGAAGCTGGATGATCTTGCGAACAAAGTGTTGGTCACCGACATCTCGGACGAAGAGAAGGGCGTGATTGTTGCCCGCGCGTTCGAGCCACTGTCCAAAGCCGTCGTGAAGCAGATTGCTGAACTCGGCGTGACGAAAATCAAGATCGTGGATACCTCGGTTGATGATGGCATCATCATCAAATGCATGAAGAAGGATCCGACGAAGAACGAAGACGAAGCACTCAAAGATATTTACCGCCGCCTCCGCCCTGGCGATCCGCCCACCGCCGCGAACGCGCGCGCGCTCATCAAACGTTTGTTCTTCGATCCGAAGCGCTACGATTTGGGTCGCGTCGGCCGTTACAAAATTAATCAGAAGCTCGGCCTCAAAGGCGCCGACTCGCGCATTCTCACCAAAGAAGATTTGGCGGAAGCGACGAAGTATTTGCTCAAGCTCAAAAAAGGCCAAGGCTCGCTGGACGACATTGACCATTTGGGCAGCCGCCGCATCCGCACGGTCGGCGAATTGTTGGCGAACCAATGCCGCGTCGGTCTCGCGCGCACAGAACGCCTCGTGAAGGAGCGCATGACTTTGTTCGATCAAGGTCTGGAGCAGATGATGCCGCAGAAGCTCATCAATCCCAAAGCGCTGTCCGCTGTCATCCGTGATTTCTTTGGCCGCTCGCAGTTGAGCCAGTTCATGGATCAAATCAACCCGCTCGCCGAACTCACCCACAAACGCCGCTTGTCGGCGCTTGGGCCAGGGGGTCTCTCGCGCGATCGCGCCGGCTTTGAAGTCCGCGACGTGCATCCGTCCCACTACGGCCGCATCTGTCCCGTGGAAACGCCTGAAGGCCCAAACATCGGCCTCATCGCGTCCATGGCGACGTTCGCGCGCATCAATGATTTCGGCTTCCTCGAAACGCCGTATCGCAAAGTTGAAAATGGTCGTGTCACTTCGCACCTCGATTACCTCACGGCGGATCGCGAAGAAGGGTTCACCATCGCGCAGGCGAATTCGCCGCTTGATGACAAGGGACATTTCACCACCGAACGCGTCGTCTGCCGTTCGCGCACGGACTTCATTGACGTCGAACCCACCAAGGTTGACTACATGGACGTGTCGCCCAAGCAGCTCGTGTCTGTGGCGGCGGCCATCATCCCGTTCTTGGAACACGACGACGCGAACCGCGCGTTGATGGGTTCCAACATGCAACGCCAAGCCGTGCCACTGCTCGTCACCGAAGCTCCCTTCGTGGCGACCGGTATGGAAGAACGCGTCGCGCGCGATTCCCGCGCCGTGCTCGTCTCGGAAGAATCCGGCAAGGTCGCGTCTGTGACTGGTAACCAGATTATCATCACCGAAAACGGCCATTTGCCCGAAGGCAAAAAGCGCATCAAAAACGATCCGGCCAACGGCACTTACGTTTATCCCGTGCGCAAATTCATGCGCTCGAATGCGGCCACCTGTATCAACCAGAAAATTCTCGTTGAAAAAGGTGACCACATTAAAAAAGGCCAAGTCCTCGCGGACGGCCCTTGCACGCAGAACGGCGAACTCGCGCTCGGCCGCAACGTGCTCTGCGCGTTCATGCCGTGGAACGGTTACAACTTCGAGGACGCCATCCTCATCAGCAAACGCATCGTCAAGGACGACATCTTCACCTCGATTCACATTGACGAGTTTGAAGTGGCCGCCCGCGATACGAAGCTCGGCCCGGAAGAAATCACGCGCGACATCCCGAACCTCGGCGAAGAAGCGTTGAAGAACCTCGGCACCGACGGCGTTATTCGCATCGGCGCGGAAGTGAAACCCGGCGATATTCTCGTCGGCAAAATCACACCGAAATCTGAAACCGAACTCGCGCCGGAAGAACGTTTGCTCCGCGCCATCTTCGGCGAAAAAGCGGCGGACGTGAAAGACACCTCGCTCAAAGTTCCGTCTGGAACTTACGGCATCGTCATGGACGTGAAAGTTTCGTCCAAGAAAGATTCGGAGAAGGAAAGCCGTTCCACCGAAGAGACGAAACACGCCAAGCAAATTGACGAGGAATACAAAAAGAAGTTGAGCGAGTTGCAAGACCAGCTCACCGAAGCGTTGAGCAACATTTTGCTCGGCGAAAAAATTCCGCTCGACGTCGTCAACAGCGAGACCGGCGAGATCATCATTCCCGCGAATCGCAAGATTACCAAGACGCTCCTGCGCAAGCTCGCGGAAGTCTACGACCGCATCGAAATTGATCCGTCGCCCATCCGCAACAAGATCAACGAAATCATCGGCAGCTTCAAAAAGAAGTTCGACGATTTGCAGATGCAGCACGACGAAGAAATGGAACGCGCCGAATCCGGTGGCGGAGTTGACTCTGGTATCGTGAAGTCCGTGAAAGTTTATGTTGCTTCCAAGCGCAAACTTTCCGTCGGTGACAAGATGGCCGGTCGTCACGGTAACAAAGGTGTCGTCGCCAAGATTGTCGCGGAAGAAGACCTCCCGTTCCTCGAAGACGGAACGCCGGTGGACATCGTGCTCAATCCGTTGGGCGTGCCTTCGCGCATGAACGTCGGTCAGGTGTTGGAAACGCACTTGGGCTGGGCGGCAAAAATCCTCGGTTTGAAGTTCGCCACGCCGGTATTCGACGGCATGAAGGAAAAAGACATTCGCGGCTACCTCAAGCAAGCCGGTTTGCCCGAACACGCCAAGGTCAAGTTGACCGATGGACGCACGGGCGAACAGTTCGACCAAGAAATTGTCGTCGGCTACATCTACATGATGAAGCTCGGCCATTTGGTCGCGGACAAGATTCACGCCCGCGCGGTTGGTCCGTATTCGCTCGTCACTCAACAACCGTTGGGCGGCAAGGCGCAATATGGCGGCCAGCGCTTCGGCGAAATGGAAGTGTGGGCGATGGAAGCCTACGGTGCAGCTTACACGCTGCAGGAACTGCTCACGGTCAAGTCCGACGATGTGCAAGGGCGCACGCGGATTTACGAGAGCATCGTCAAGG
>JBJOPC010000151.1:0-14523 GCA_046050965.1 Verrucomicrobiota bacterium
GGCTCTACAAAGTCATCAACGCCGAGTGTGATGCGAATCCCATGCGGCTTGAAGAGGCGAAGCACGAATTGGTGAAGCTGCAAGCTGGCGACGCCGAGAACACCACTATCTGGAAAGAGATGATCCGCCTCTCGCAAGTGCAGTTCGACACGATTTACGGGCGGCTTGGCGTGAAGTTCGATGTCACGCTCGGCGAAAGTTTTTACAATCCATGGCTCGGCGAAGTTGTGGCCGATTTGTCTACGCGTGGCATCGCCCGCAAGAGCGAAGGCGCAGTTGGTGTGTTCAGCGACGGCTCGCTGCCGCCGAAGGAAGACCCGTTCCTCGTCAACCGCGACGGCGAATGGGTCGCTGATCCCGCGCTCGTCCGCAAGAGCGACGGCGGTTTTAACTACATGACCACGGACTTGGCTACGATTGATTATCGCCTCAAGACGTGGTCGCCGCACGAGATTGTCTACGTCGTGGACGACCGGCAGTCGCCGCATTTCAAAAAACTTTTCATCACGTTCACGCGCTGGCAGGCGGACGCGGCGAGCAAGACGAAGTTGGTGCACGTCGGCTTTGGAAAAATTCTCGGTGACGACGGCAAGCCGTTCAAGACGCGCTCCGGCGACACGGTGAAGCTCGGCGACCTGCTTGATGAAGCGGAAGAACGCGCGTTCAAGCTCGTGTCCGAAAAGAGCGGTGACTTGCCCGAAGCGCAGCGGCGCGAGATTGCCCGCGTCATCGGCCTCGGCGCGGTGAAATACGCCGACCTGCTGCCGAACCGCCAGAGCGATTACATTTTCAGTTGGGACAAAATGCTCGCGCTGCAGGGGAACACCGCGCCGTATCTGCAATACGCTTACGCGCGCATCCAAAGTATTTTTCGCAAGGCAGAGCTTCCGGCTATCAACTATCAACTATCAGCTATCAACTTGCTCGCGCCCGAGGAACTCGCGCTCGCCAAGCACCTGCTCAACTTCGGCATCACGCTCGAAGCCGTCGCGGAAGAATTTCGCCCGAACTATCTCTGCAATTATCTCTACGACCTCGCCAGCCATTTCTCTCGCTTCTTTGAGAATTGCCCGGTGCTGAAAGCGGACGACGAGGCCATGCGCGCTTCCCGCCTCGCGCTCTGCGAACTGACCGCGCGCGTTTTGAAGCAAGGCTTGGACGCGCTTGGCATCGAGACGGTCGAGCAGATGTGACGCTCGCTTGCGGGAAATTATTTTTTCGCCTTCATTTGGCGATGCACGAAGAAATAATAAATCACGCCCACCACCGCGAGGAACGCCACGAGCGTGAAGGTGACTTTGTGCATCTCACCTTTGCCGATGTCCGCGCCGACTTTCACGCCCAACCAGCACAGCACCGCGCTCCACGCGCCCGCGCCCGCCAGCGTGTAGAGCGAGTATTTTAAGAAATTCATCCGCACGATGCCCGCGGGGATGCCGATGAGGTGTCGCACGACGGGCAGCAAACGCGCCGCAAAAATTCCCAATGCGCCGTAGTGCGCCGCCCACCGTTCCGCGCCTTCAACTTTTTCGGCGGAGATCAAAAAATATTTTCCAAACTTCAGCACGAGCGGACGCCCCGCGAGCCGCGCCACCCAATACATGATGACCGCGCCGATCCACGAACCCACTGCGCCGAAGGCCACGAGCAACGCCATCGCCGGCCAGCCGGAGTAGTGCGCGCCGAGCAAATTCAGGCCGGAGCCGTTCCACGCTTGGTGCGCGGCGGGTGGGATGATGACTTCGCTGGGGATGGGCAGCACGGTGCTTTCGGCGGCCATGAGCAGGCCGACGGCCCAGAAGCTCCATTGTTCGAGCACGCGCGAATACCAGTCGGTCAGCGAGGCGATGAGTTGATGCATGGTGCGTGGTTATAGCGGAAATGGCGGCGCGGGCAAAGTGTTTCACGGCGATCGGGTAAAAGATTTTCTTTGCAACTTACCGGCAAAAATGGTTTTCAATTCACTCGCATGACACGCAGTTCACTCAAATACGCCGGTTTCGCCGCCGCCATTATTGCTATTGGCTTGGCGGTTGGCTGGTATGCCGCCGGGCCGAGCGTCAAGCCGATCACCTCGGCGGTGGCCGAGGAAAACTTGCCCGGTCGGGTGTTCGCCAATCATTCAAGCACCAACTCCGCCGCCAGCCACGACGACGCGACCAACGCGGACGGCACACCCGTTAGCTCCGTCGTCGTTCACATCGCGCCCGAACCGGTCGAGCCGCTCTCGTGGTCGGACAATGTCGGAAACATTTTGGGCGATTCCGAAACGAGCATTCCGCAAAAAAACGAATTGCTATTCGCCGCCTATACTAACGCACCGCCCGAAGGTCAGGCGGAAATCGTCAGCCACCTTTGCAACCTCATCGAGCCGGAGCAATACGATCGCCTCGGCAAAATTCTCCTCGACGCCAAAACGCCCGCCGCCGTTTCCGAAGAGTTGTTGAACGACCTCGGCAATCGTCCGAACAGCAAGCGCGCCACCATTCTGCTCGCCATCGCGCGCAACCCGCAGCACCCGCAGGCCGCCGCCGCCCGCGAGCAACTCGCGCAACTGCTCGAGGAAGATTACGGCAAAGACTGGCATCAATGGGAACTCAAGTCCGACGCGTGGCTCAAGGACAACCCGGACTAAACCTTGGCGAATTTCCGTTTCCGTTTTACGCTTTTGTCCGGCCATCGCGCCGGACTTTTATTAACCATGCAAAACGTTCCCTACCTCGACCTCGCCGCGCAGATGCGCCCGCTCCGCGCGGAAATTGACGCCGCCATCGCGCGCACTTTGGACAACTGCTCGTTCTGCCTCGGTCCGGACGTGACCAAGTTTGAAAAAGATTTTGCCGCGTCGTGCGGCGCGCAGCATTGCATCGCGTTCAACAGCGGCACGTCTGCATTGCACGTTGCGTTGCTGCTGCTCGGCGTCGGCGCGGGCGACGAAGTCATCACCACACCCTGCACGTTCGTCGCCACGAGCTGGGCCATTTCCTACGTCGGCGCCAAGCCCGTTTATGTGGATGTGGACGACGCCACGTTCAACTTGAATCCCGCGCTCCTCGCTGCCGGCATCACACCGCGCACGAAGGTCGTGTTGCCCGTGCACCTCTACGGCCATCCGTTCGACGTGGACGCCATCGCTGAAATTTGCCGCAAAAACAATCTGCCGCTCGTTGAAGACGCCTGCCAAGCCCACGCCGCCAAATATAAAAGCAAAACCATCGGCACGTTCGGCGAAATGTCCTGCTTCAGTTTTTATCCCGGCAAAAATCTCGGTGCTTACGGCGAAGGCGGCGCGCTCGTCACCAATAACGCCGCCTATGCTGCTCGCGCCCGCGCGCTGCGCGAACACGGTTCCACCACGCGCTACTACCACGACGAAGTGGGTTTTAATTATCGCATGGAAGGCATCCAAGGCGCGGTGCTAGGCGTGAAGTTGCCGCACTTGCAAAGCTGGACTGACGCCCGGCGTCGCGTCGCCCACCGCTACCACGAACTGCTCGCCGACACGCCGCTGCAACTCCCGCGCGAAGCCGCCTACGCCAGCAGCGCGTATCACCTCTACGTCGTGCGCCATTCGCGCCGCGACGACTTGAAAAAACATCTCGAAGCGAACGGCGTCGGCTGCGCGCTGCATTACCCGCTGCCTTTGCACTTGCAAAAATGCTACGCGCACCTCGGTCACCAGGCTGGAGATTTTCCCGTGACGGAAAAAGCCGCGCGCGAATGTTTGAGCCTGCCGATTTACCCGGAATTGACCGACGCCCAAATTCAGCGCGTGGCGGAAGTCGTGAAGGGCTTTTTCGCCCGCTGAATCCCTTTTGCCGCGTGGAAGTTTCCGCGTAACCTTTCGCTCGCGTGGCGTCTCTAGCTCCGCGTCGGTCACAAAATTTATGTCCAAGAAAAATGGCTCCAGTTCGATGAAATGGATGGTCACGCTTGCGTTGCTCGTGGTTGCGGGCGGCGGCGCGTGGTTTTATTTCAGCAAAAACGCGGATGACAAATTGCAGTTCACCACTGCGGTCGTGGCGAAGGGCGACCTCACGCAAGCGGTCACCGCCACCGGCACGTTGAACCCGGTCGTCAACGTCACCGTCGGCAGCCAGATTTCCGGCATCATCGAAAAGCTGTTCGCCAATTTTAATTCCGCCGTCACCAACGGCCAAGTCATCGCGCAACTCGACGCTGCGAGTTACCAAGCCAACGTCATGTCTGCCGAGGCCGATCTCGCCAACAGCAAAGCGCAGCTCGAACTCGCGCAACTCAACGCCCGCCGCTCCGAAGAATTGTCGCGCAACAAACTCGTGGCGCAGTCTGACGCCGACCAAGCCGTCGCCACGCTGCATCAAGCCGAAGCGCAAGTGCAGATTAAAAATGCCTCGCTCAACCGCGCCAAAGTGGATTTGTCCCGCTGCACAATTTACGCGCCCGTGGATGGCATCGTCATTGACCGCAAAGTGGACGTGGGCCAGACCGTCGCCGCGAGCATGAGCGCGCCCGTGCTGTTCCAGATTGCCAACGACCTCACGAAAATGCAGATCAACGCCAACGTCTCCGAGGCCGACGTCGGCACGATTGAAGAAGGCCAGACCGTCACATTCACCGTGGACGCGTTTCCCGGCCGCACATTTCCCGGCAAGGTCACGCAAGTCCGCAACTCGCCCACCACCGTGCAGAACGTCGTGACCTACGACGCCATCATCGAGGTCAGCAACCCGGATTTGAAATTGAAACCCGGCATGACCGCGAACGTTTCCATCGTCATCGCGCAGCGCAACGGCACGTTAAAAATTTCCAACTCCGCGTTCCGCTACAAACCCGCTGACGCCGCGACGAATTTCCTGCTCGCCGCTGAAATTAAAATTGCCGCCACCAATGCCGCCACCAGCACTGCGCCGGCATTCACCGGCAACGAGTCGCCCGAAGAATTGCAGAAGCGCGTCGGCGAAATGCGCGCGCGCGGCGAAGAAATTCCCCAAGCCATCCGCGAAAAAATGCGCGGCTACTACGCCGCCGGCACGTTGCAACGCCCCGCTGGTGGTGGTCGGCGCGGCGAGGGCGGCGGACGCGGCGGCGCGAGCGGCGGCACACAGCCAAGTTCACGCACGGTCTACGTTCTCGTGAGCAGCGGCGGCGACGACAAATTGAAACCCGTGACTATCAAGACCGGCATCAACGACGGCGCGGCCACCGAAATCACCGAAGGTTTGAGCGAAGGCGACAAAGTTGTGACCGCTGCGATTTCGCCGAACTCCGCAAATCAACCCGCCGCGAATCCCTTCGGCGGCGGCGGCATGGGGCAGAGACGCTGACCATGAAACCGGTCATCGCGCTCGCGGACATCCACAAGACCTACCACACCGGCGAAGTGGACGTGCGCGCCGTGCGGGGCGTGACGCTCGACATCCTGCCCGGCGAATTCGTCGCGCTCATGGGCGCGAGCGGCAGCGGCAAATCCACGTTGATGAATATGCTCGGCTGCTTGGATCGCCCCACGAGCGGCCAATATCTGCTCGACGACATTGACGTTTCGCAACTTGATCGCGACGAACTCGCCGACATCCGCAATTTGAAAATCGGATTTATCTTCCAAGGTTTCAACCTGCTCGCCCGCACCTCCGCGCAGGAAAATGTCGAGCTGCCGATGCTTTACCAGCGCACCCGCCTCGACAGCGATGAACGCCACGACCGCGCGCTCAAATCGCTCGAACTCGTCGGCCTCGGCCAGCGCGCCGACCATCATCCCAACCAGCTTTCCGGTGGCCAGCAACAGCGCGTCGCCATCGCCCGTGCGCTCGTCAACCGCCCCGCGCTCCTGCTCGCCGACGAGCCGACTGGCAACCTTGATTCGCAAACGAGCATTGAAATCATGGGCGTGTTTCAGAAGTTGAACGACCAAGGCATTACCATCGTCATGGTCACGCACGAGCTAGACATCGCGAGCTACACGAAACGGAATATTATTTTGAAAGACGGCGTAGTGTTGAGCGACAGGGTGGTGAGCAACCGCCTCAACGCCGAACAAGAATTGGCAAAACTGAAACAAGCCCAAGCGGAGGTAAAACTCGCGTGAGACTTTTTGCGACCATTCGTTTAGCCATCCGCGCTCTGCGACGCAACAAGCTGCGTTCACTGCTCACGATGCTCGGCATCATCATCGGCGTTGGCTCGGTCATCGCCGCCGTCAGCATCACGACTGGCGCGACAAAACAGGTGGAGGACAAAGTCTCCGCGCTCGGCCAGAACGTCATCACGGTTTTCTCCGGCAGCTTCACCGGCGGCGGCATGCGCGGCGGCTGGGGCAGTGCGCCCACGCTCACGATTGAAGATGCCGATGCGATTTTGCACGAGGTCAGTGAAGTCGTCGCCGTCAGCCCTGAAGTGCGCGCGCGCAATCAGGTATTGGCAAACGGCCTGAATTGGAACACGCAAATTCTTGGCGAGTCGCCGATGTTCCCGCAAATCCGCAACTGGAACATCGCGAGCGGCATCATGTTCACCGACGCCGACGTGCGCAGCATCGCCAAGGTGGCCGTCATCGGCAAAACCGTGGCCGACCAACTTTACCCGACTAGCGATCCCGTTGGTCAAACCATCCGCATCCGCAACTTGCCGTTCAAAATTATCGGCGTGATGGAGGCGAAGGGTTTTAATTTGTTCGGCCAAGATCAAGACGACGTCGTCATTCTGCCTTACACGAGCCACATGAAACGGATTGAAACGCGCACGTTCGTGAACTCCATTTTGATTCAAGCCAGCGACAGCAAGCTCGTCAATCAGGCGCAGGTGAACATCACCACCGTGTTGAAAGGTCGCCATCGCAGTGCCGAGCCGGACTTCACCGTGCGCACGCAACTCGAATTGGGCAAGATGATGACCGACACGACTCGCACCATGCAAATGCTGCTAGGCGCGATTGCGAGCGTCTCGCTCATCGTTGGCGGCATCGGCATCATGAACATCATGCTCGTGAGTGTGACCGAGCGGACGCGCGAGATCGGCATCCGCATGGCCGTGGGCGCGCGAGGCCGCGACATCCTAGTGCAATTCCTCGTCGAGGCCGTGACGCTTTCGGCCATCGGCGGTTTGGTGGGCATCGCTCTCGGCATTGTGTCGGCAAAAATCACCGGACATTTCACCGGCTGGCCGATTCTCACGCCGATGTCGTGGGTCGGTGTCGCGTCGCTCTCCAGCGCCATCGTGGGCATCATCTCCGGTTTTTATCCCGCGTGGAAAGCTTCGCAACTCGATCCGATTGAAGCGTTGCGTTACGAATAATTGCCGATGAATTGCGGCCATACCACGGAAGTTTTGCCCACGCACACCAAAGCCTTGTTCGAGGCCGCCGTGCTGCGCGCCGCCGCGCTGCTGCGCGCGGGCGAAGTCGTCGCCTTGCCCACGGAGACGGTCTACGGTCTCGCCGCCAACGCGCTAGACGCGGACGCCGTCGCGAAGATTTACGAGATCAAAGGTCGCCCCGCGCACAACCCCATCATCGTCCACGTCGCGAGCGTCGAGATGGCAAAGCAATGCGTCGCAAGCTGGCCGGCCAGCGCGGAGCAACTCGCGAAATCTTTCTGGCCCGGCCCGCTCACGCTGGTGTTGCCACGCGCAAAAAATATTCCCGACATCGTCACGGCGGGCGGCGACACCGTGGGCGTGCGTTGGCCGAGTCATCCGTTCATCCAGGCGGTGATTCGCGAGTGCGGTTTCCCGCTCGCCGCGCCGAGCGCGAATCCGTCCAACGAAATTTCCCCGACGAATGCCGAGCACGTCCGCAAAGCTCTCGGCGGCAAAATCCAACTCATCGTGGACGGTGGGCAATCGCAAGTGGGCATCGAGAGCACCGTGGTGGATTTGACCGGCGGCGCGCCGCGCGTGCTGCGACCGGGGATGGTGCATGAAGAATCGCTGCTGGCGGCGGTCGGTGAAGTCCAAAGTCCAAAGTCCAAAGTCCAAAGTCCTGAAACTGCGCTTCGCAGTCCGGGTTTGTTGCAGAAGCATTATTCACCGCGCGCCAAGTTGCTGGTTTTAGAATGGACGAGCGACGCGGATTTGCGCTTTCAACTTTCAACTTTCAACTTTCAACTTTCCCGCACGCACGTCCTCGCCCACACGCGCATTCCGGCGGGCGCAGGCTTCGCTGCCGTGAGCGTGATTCCGCATGATGCCGAGGCGTTTGCCCGCGCGCTCTACGGCGAATTGCATCGCTGCGACGAAGCGGGCGCGGAGTTGATTGTGGTGGAGCAATTGCCGGACGCGCCCGAGTGGCGCGGCATCGCCGACCGTTTGCGGCGGGCGGCGGCGTAAAAACCTACCGAGCGGTAGAAACCGTGGTTGACGATTACCGACGGTTCCCGCACTTTGTCTGCGATAATTTTATGAAGTTAAACCGCCTGTTTGCCGCCCTGTTCGCCGTCACGCTCGCCGCCCGCGCGGAGACGAATCCGCCCGCGCTCGTGTTCAATCCCGCGCCCGCCGCGCCCGCCGAACTCGCGGTGTCGCTAGACGAGTGCGTGAGCATGGCGTTGTCGCACAACTTGGATTTGCAAATCGTGCGCTACCAGCCGCAATTGTCGGTCTACAGCTTGTCCATCGCGCTAGGCGGCTACGATCCATTGTTCAGCGCGAACGCCACGCGCAAACATGAGGAAAAAATTTACAACATTAGCGGCACAAACGCCCCCACCCAACCGCAGACGACAGACAACGTGGGGGGCGGCATCTCTGGACTGTCGCCCTGGGGCATGAGTTACAATCTTGCGGCAGCGACTTCCGATCAAGATGTGTTCGTTGCAGATAAAAACCCGAATATCAATATCGATGGCATACCGTATCTCGTGACTCCCTACCGTAACTCCAGCGCGAGTGTCGGCCTCACACTGACTCAGCCGTTGTTGAAAGATTTGTGGGTAGACGCCACTCGCCTGCGCGTGAGCTTGGCGCGCAAAGATATTTTGATTTCCGAACAGCAGTTGCGCCTGCAACTCATGACCACCGTCACCGCCGTGGAGAACGCCTACTACGAACTCATCTACGCGCGCGAAAATCTCAAAGTGTTGACCATCGCGCTGCAACTTGCGCAGCAATCCTACGAAGAAAATAAGAAGCGTGTGGAAGTCGGCGTGATGGCACCGCTCGATGAGAAGCAGGCGCAATCGCAAGTTGCCGCGCGCCAAGCGGACTTGCTCGCCGCGCAACTCGCGCTGCACAACGCGGAGAACACGATGAAAAACCTCATCAGCGACGACTATGCCAAACTCCAGCCCACGGCGTTGCTGCCCACGGAAATGATTGTGGCCATCAGTGAGCAGTTCAATTTGCAAGAGAGCTGGAATCGTGGCCTGCGCCAACGTCCGGAGATGTTGCAATCGCGTTTAGATTTGGAGAAGGCGGGCTTGAGCTTGAAATATTATCGCAACCAAATTTACCCGCAGTTGGACGTGAGCGGCAGCTACGGTTACGCCGGTTCCCATTCAGAATTTAGCGGCGCGTTGGGTGACGTCCAGCGCGGTGACCAGCCGTTCTACAGCTACGGATTGAAGCTTTCGATTCCGCTCGGCAACGTGTCAGCGCGCGCGCAGGCCAAGCAAGGCAAGCTCAACGTCGAACAAAGCCTCTTGTCCGTGAAGAAAAAAGAACAGGACATCATGGTGGAAATTGACAACGCCATCCGCGCGGTGCAATCCACCTTCGAGCGCGTGAGCGCGACGCACGCTGCGCGCGAGTTCGCCGAGGATGCGCTGGCGGCGGAGCAGAAAAAATTGGAGAACGGCAAAAGCACGAGCTTCGTGGTGCTGCAACTCCAAGGCAATCTCACCACGGCGCGTTCGGCGGAAATCCGCGCGCTGGCCGACTACAAAAAAGCCCTCGCCGCCGAAGCCTTCGCCGAAGCCACCACGCTGGAACGTCGTAAGATTGACGTGAAGATGAAGTGAGTTTGGTAGGGCAAAGCTCTGCTTTGCTAGACGAAAGGCAGGCGTAGCGGCAGCTACGCCCTACCCGATGCCAAGCCGAGGCTTGAACTCCCGGCGGCGAAAACTAAACTGCCGCCGTGAGCAAAATTTCTTCCGCCAGTTTTCCCGTCATTCGCCCCCGTCGCCTGCGCGCCACGCCCGCCTTGCGCGCGCTGGTGGCCGAGACGCATCTGCAAGTCAGTCAACTCGTGCTGCCGCTGTTCGTGCGCGCGGGCAAAAAACTGCGGCGCGAAATCGGCGCGATGCCCGGCGTGTTTCAGTTGTCGCCCGACGAACTGGTGCGCGCGGCGGTGCAAGCTCACGCGCTCGGTGTGCCAGCGGTTTTGCTATTCGGGATTCCTGACCGCAAAGATGACAAGGCTTCGGGAGCTTACGCCGCGAATGGCATTGTGCAGCAGGCGGTGCGGTTGTTGAAAAAAGAAATCCCGTCACTGCTCGTCATCACGGACGTGTGCCTGTGCGAATACATGAGCCACGGGCATTGCGGGTTGGTGCAGCGCGGGAAAATTTTGAACGACCCTTCGCTCGCGTTGCTGGCGCGCACGGCGGTGAGCCACGCGGCGGCGGGCGCGGACATGGTCGCGCCGAGCGACATGATGGACGGACGAGTGCGGGCAATTCGCGCGGCGTTGGACGCGGAGGGTTTGGCCGACACGCCGATCATGAGTTACGCGGCGAAGTTTGCGTCGGCATTTTACGGACCGTTTCGCGAGGCGGCGGAATCCACGCCGCACTTCGGCGACCGCCGCAGTTACCAGATGGACGCGGCGAACGCGGCCGAGGCGTTGCGCGAGGTGGCGTTGGACATCGCCGAGGGCGCGGACATCGTGATGGTGAAACCGGCGTTGGCGTATCTCGACCTCATTCACCGCGTGAAAAAAGAATTCGGTCTGCCCACGGCGGCTTACGCGGTGAGCGCAGAGTATTCAATGGTAAAAGCGGCGGCGGCGCGCGGGTGGATTGACGAGCGCGCAGTGACGTTGGAGAGCTTGCTGGCGATGCGGCGCGCGGGGGCGGATATTTTAATCACCTACGCGGCGGCGGATGTGGCGCGGTGGTTGCGTGCGGGGAAATGAACGGGGAAATGCTGGCAGTGCTGCGGCACTGACAAGCATTGCAGCAGCAACGCCCTACCTTCCGAAACAGAATTAGTTCTTCAATTTGCTCATCGCGACGAGCAAGCCGCCGATGATGACCAGCACTCCGACGACCACGGCGATGATAAACCACAGGTTGCCCTTGTTGTTTTTCTTCGCAAAAACTTTTGTGTCCGGTGCGGAGTTACGTGGGCCTTTTTCTAGTTCGCCGAGGCTGACGCCGCCAGCACCGCGCGGCATGACCATGGTTTGATCCGTGCGCGCGGGGCTCGCGGGCGCGCTGGGTGACTGCGGAGCTGCGCCAGTTTCGAGACGCATCTGGATTTGACCGAGACGGAGAATCTGGCCGTGCTTCAAAATGGCTTCGCCGGAAATCTGGTTGCCATCAATGAACGAGCCGTTTGTGGAATTATTATCCTTCACGACCACATCGGAGCCGCGCAAAATAATTTCGCAATGGCGGCTGGAGACCGAGGGGTCGGTGATGGGGAAGGTGTTCTCGTCAATGCGGCCGATGGTGGTCTTCTCCGCCAGGAGTTCACACACGCGCCCCGTCATTCCTTCGCTTAACAATACGAGCTTGGCCATAGATAGATTTCGAGGTGAAAGTATCCTTGCGGTTTCTTTCAAGTCAAACGGAATTCCGGCCTTTCCTCGCGGGCGCAATTGATTTTTGACTCGGCGAATGTTTGCGCCTACGGTGACGCCGCTCATGCGTGGCTGGAAAATATTTCTACTCGGATTGGTGGTCGTCCCGCTGGCGGTGTGCGCGGCTGACTCCGCCGCGTCCGCGCCGGACGCCGGGACGAACACCACGGCGGCCAGCACGAACAGCGGGCTTTATCGCGACAAAGTGGCGCGCGAGCATTTTGAAAAGGAGTTGAACCAATCCAAGCAGTTCCACCTCGATGCCGATGGCAATCTGCCGAGCCTGCGCCCCGCGCTCGCCCCGCCGAGGATGTCCGCCGGTCAACTGGAGAAAATAAAAATCCTGCTCGACGAACGGCGCAACTGGATGCTTGCCGATCCGCATGCGGATCCGTCCACCAACTCCGGCGCGGCGGCGGAGGAACAAAAACTTGCGCGTAAAACTTTCGGTGTCGGCGAGGCGACGGCGTCGGAAAAATATCTCGAACGTGAAACGTCGCAGCGCGCCGCCGCTTCGTCCAACGCGGCGTTCGCCGAAGCGGATTCCCGCGCCGAGCTTTCTGAAAAAACTTCGTTCACGAAAACTTTGTTCGGCCTCGACAACGCCGCCGAGCGCGGCACATCCGGCGAATCGGCCATGAGCAGCATCGCGCGGCTGTTCCAGAATTCCGCGTCCGGCAACGAGCGCATGAATTATTCGGCGAACGCGGCACGCGTCGTCGCTCCGCTCGCGGACAGCCTCGGCGCGCAGCATCAGCTGGGCTCCCTCACGCGTAGTTACGAGACGCCCGTGGTGGCCGTGCGCAGCTTTGCGCCTGCGCCTGCGCCCGTGAGCAGTTTGTCGGGCGTCAGTGCGCTGTCCGGCATCGCCGCGCCGCCGACGGTTTCGACGGGTGTGCGGATGCCGGGGTTTGCGCTGCCCGCGCCGGTGGCCGTCGCGCCGGTGCAATTCACGCCGGTGCTGCCGCCCACACGCCGCTTTTGACGCGCCGCCTGCGCGCTGGTAACTTCCCCCCCAATGACCGCGACCGAATCCATCCTGACCCTCACGCTGCAAGCCGCCGAAGAAGTGAAAACCTTGCTCGGCAATCCCGACAACGTGGGCAAAGCCTTTCGCATCTACGTCGAAAAGGGCGGCTGCTCCGGGATGCAATACGGCATGGTGTTTGACGAACCGCGTGACGGCGATTTCGCGGACGAGCAGCACGGTGTGAAACTCGCCATTGATCCCGTGAGCGCGGATTATGTGCGCGGAACCGTGGTGGATTTCAGCGATGCCATGACCGGCGGCGGTTTCAAAATCTCTAATCCCAACGCCAAGCAAAGCTGCGGCTGCGGAAAATCTTTCGGAACGTAGGCGAGTTAAAAGTTGAACGTTGCAGGTTGCAGGTTGGAACCTCGCGCGTGAGTCACTTTCAACTTTCAACCTGCAACCCGTAACTCACTTCGCTTTCGCCTGCGCATTAGCGAGCTTTCGTTCCAGCGCGGCGCGCGCACTCGGTTGCAGCTTGAGCAAACGCTCGTAGAGCTTCACCGCTTGCGACCACTCGCCGAGTTGCTCGGCGAATGCGGCGGCTTCGAGCGCCGCTTTTTTCTGCCAGAACGCATCGGCAACTTCGTTGTCGCGGAGATTCGTGGCGAGCGCGACGTTCAGCGAATGTTCCTGCGCGAGTTTTAACAGCGTGGTGGCGTCGGCATCTTTTTTTGTCGCCGCTATTTTTCCCAGCACACTGCCGAGGCCGGTTTCCGCCGCGCTGCGGATGACGACGCTCGCATTGGTGGCGTCCAAAACTTTTTGGTAGGCGTTGGTCGCGCTCGCGTAGTTGGCGGCGTCGAGCGTGCCGAGTTGCTGGTAGCAATCGCCGATGCGCCCCTGCGCAGCGGGCGCCAGCTCGCTCGTCTCGTAGAGCTGCGGCAGTTTGGCGAAGATGGCGATGGCGTCCTTGAAATTGCCGAGCGGATGATTCGTCTCGCCACTGTCGAGCAGCATCGTGGCGTCGCCGTATTCAAATAGCGCCTGCGCGGAAATCTCGGCGGGGCAAGTCGCATCGCTCGTCAGGTTGGTGAAATAATTGATGGCGTCCGGGTAATTAATCTGCGCGGCGGCCGCGCGACCCGCCATCAGCCGCGCTTGCCAACTGGCGGGCGAGGTCGGCCATTTTTTGAACAGCAACTGGTAGCTCGCTTCCGCATTTTTGTATTCGCCGTTCGCGAATTGGAAATCAGCCACCCAGTTTTGCGCGAGCGGCGCGAGTTCGTTTGTCGGAAATTGCGCGATGAAATTCGTGAGCTGGTTCAGCGCATTCGTCGTGAACCCGGCCTGCCCGCCCGCCCACGCGCGTGCGAACTCGGCGCGTGGCCGCGACGGGTGCGTGGGATAATCGGTCAGCCAGCGTTCGTATTCCGCGAGCGCGTTCGTCCACGCCTGCTCGCGTTCGTAGGTGCGCGCGAGCGCGAGGCGCAAGTCGGGCGCGTTGGTGCTGCTGGAAAATTGCGTGAGCGAACGCTGGAAAATTTCTCGCGCACTCGCGGCGTTGCCCGTGGCCGAATTCTTTTCGCCCGTGATCAACACCGCGCGCTCGGTCAGAAAACCGCCGGGAAACCAGCTCAACAATTTTTCCAACGCCGCGTTGGCTGCCACAGCATCGTTGCGCGCGAGCGCGGCGCGGACGAGTTGGTAGAGGGCAGGCTCAAACAAGTCGTCACGGATGTTCGGCCACGAGGAAAATTTATCGAGGACGAACTGGTAATTGGTGGTCGCGCCCGCCGCGTCGCCGAGGCGAAGTTGGCAGTCGGCCCACTTGAAC